>DASZLW010000070.1:0-3709 GCA_035552175.1 Gaiellaceae bacterium
GGCCAGAGGCCCGACGCCTCCACATCGGCGATCGTGTCCTCGGCGATGCGGCGCTGCTCGTCGTCGGCGTAGAAGATCGCCGAGCGGTAGCTCATCCCCTTGTCGTTCCCCTGGCGGTTCAGGGTCGTCGGATCGTGGATCTGGAAGAAGAACTCGAGCAGGTCGCGGTACGAGGTCTGCTCGGGATCGAACACGATCTCGATCGCCTCCGCGTGCGTGCCATGGTGCCGGTAGGTCGCATCCGGGACATCGCCGCCCGTGTATCCGACCCGCGTGGAGATCACTCCCGGCCGCCTCCGGATCAGATCCTGCATCCCCCAGAAGCACCCGCCGGCGAGGATCGCCTTCTCCACTGCTTCGCCCATTTCGCCCACTCCTTGATCGTCGATGGTCGCCCGCCCACTGTATCCCCGAACTGGCTGGTGGCACCGTCCGTCCGCCGAACCGGGCGCTTCAGCCGGATGACCATTCGGCTGGCTGCGGCTCCCGCACCCAGGCCTGACCCTGCTCCTCGCGCCATGCGTACCAGCCGCGGGGAAGGTCGGCGAGCTCCGCGACCTCGGGGAATCGATCGTCGATCTCCTGCAGATGGACGAGCACGAGATCGTCCTCGTCGCGAGCCTCCGGCGCGTCGTCGGACTCCTCGTGGAGAAATTGCCAGTCCCCGTCGGTGTCGTGAGCGACGATGGCGAGCAGAGCGCCCTCGTCGAGCACCTGGCGGGTGCTGTAGACGCCGGTCGTTCCGGGCTCCGCAAATCTCCACCTCCGGCCCATCGCCGCACCGTAACGGCAGGCGAGG
This sequence comes from Gaiellaceae bacterium, assembly GCA_035552175.1. Lineage (GTDB taxonomy): Bacteria > Actinomycetota > Thermoleophilia > Gaiellales > Gaiellaceae > PALSA-600. The sequence goes on from DASZLW010000070.1 coordinate 800, forward strand.
TTCTCACCGCGCCGACGCGGTCGGCGAAGCTAGGACGCGCTCGGCGTGAGGATGATCGCCTCGGTCTTGTCCGGCAGCTGCTGGTAGAGGAAGCTGTACTCGACGGGAAGCGTCAACCTGTCGATCGTCGCCGACTCCCTGGTGTCGGCGGCGCTTGGTAACGGTGGCGTTCCGAGCGGCAGCGTCTTGCTCAACGGCTCCGAGAGCTGCTTCGAGAGCCCGCTCCTCTCGAGAAGCAGAAGATCCTGAGGCGCCTGGCCCGGCGGCGGCGGAAGATACGCGAGCACGCCGTTTACCGACGGGACGAACTTGAAGGTGTACAGCGCGACCTCGAGCGCCTCGCGCCGGACGAGCCGTTCGCGTGTCGCGGTCGCCGTCCCGCGCGAGATCGAGCACGACGGGCCGAGGCCGCAGTACTGCTGCTGGATCATTCCTGTCGTCGGGGTGATCCGGCCGAAGGTCTGCGCAGAGGCCGACGCCCGGATTGCGAGCGTCGAGATGCTGAAGTTCTTCGTGTTCTCGTTCACCTCGGGCGCGCTCGGGAATACGACGACGAGCTGGTCGCCCTTCGCGTTCAGCTTGTACTGGCGCGAGACGTGGCTCACGATCTCGCCGGCCATCGTCTGGGTGCTGCCCTGCTTCGGCTTCCAACTCGACCACGGCGGCGGCTTCGCCGGCCCACCCTTGAGCGCGAGCACGACGCCCCCGGTGACCGCGGCGACGAGCACCGCCGCGAGCCCGACGTAGACGAAGAGGAATCGGCCCGTGTAGACGCGGGACGGCATTACAGATTGAGCCACGCGTTCATGATGCCCGGCTCGCACGCGATCCGCATCCCCTACGTGCAAAACCACGCCTGACGCACCTGATGAGTAGGTCTCGCAGCAGACGATGAGGCCGTCCGCTGTGAGGCCTGCGCTTCACCGTGCCGGCACCCCACCGGGGCCTCATGCAACGGCTGGGCACCGGCACGAAACCCAGACCGCCCAGATCGCGCCCCGGCTCAGACGATCTCGTGGAGCTACTCGTCTAGATTCCAGGGCGTGAGGCTCCTCGTCCTCGGCGGCACCGCGTTCATCGGCCGGCGTCTCGTCGAGGCGGCGCTCGAAGGGAGTCACGAGGTGACGATCTTCACCCGAGGCCGAACGAATCCCGACCTCTTCCCGGGCGTCGAACATCTCGTCGGCGATCGCGAGGCCGATCTCTCGCCGCTCGAGGGCCGTTCCTTCGACGTCGCGATCGACACGTGCGGCTACGTGCCGCGTGTCGTCCGCGCCTCGGCGACCCTGCTCGCCGGTGCCGTCGAGCGATACGTCTTCATCTCCAGCATCTCGGTCTACGCGGAGTCGGCCGTCCTGACGGAGTCGACGCCGGTACAGGAGGCGCCCGAGCCTGAGAGCGAGGACATCGGGAGCCACTACGGGCCCCTGAAGGCGCTCTGCGAGAACGAGGTGACGGCAGCGTTCCCCGCGCGCGCACTTGTGATCCGCCCGGGCCTCGTCGTCGGGCGCGACGATTACACCGGACGGTTCAGCTACTGGCCGCGCCGGGTCGCGGAGGGCGGCGAGGTGCTCGCGCCCGGGAGCCCCGGGACCAGGATCTGGCTGATCGACGCACGCGACCTCGCCGAGTGGACGATCCGGCTGGTCGAGGATCGCACGACCGGAGTCTTCAACGCGACAGGCCCTGTCGAGCCGCTCACCCTCGGCGCGCTGCTCGACGAGTGCAAGGCGATCTCCCGGAGCGATGCCCGGTTCGTCTGGGCCCCCGACGACTTCCTGCTCGGCCACGGGGTTGCGCCGTACATCGAGCTGCCGCTCTGGGTCCCGGGTCTGGACGGGGGCTATCCCGAGGTCGACGTCAGCCGCGCTGTCGCCGCCGGGCTGACGTTCCGCCCGATCGGCGACACGATTCGCGACGTCCTCGTCGGAGAGGGCTTCGACGCGCGGACGGCCGGCTCGTTCGGCCTGCCGCGGCGACCCGCCGGGCTCGATCCCGGACGCGAGACCGAGCTGCTCGTAGACCTTGCGCGCACCACCGCGCCGGTTCCGCAAGCGCTCGAATAGTTCGGGCTGCGACTCGCGCTCGCCCGCACGACCGCCCGGGTTGGCTAGTCGGGCTGCCTAGTCGACGAACTCGTCGGCGATCGAGAGGGACTCGTCGAGGATCGCGATCCCCTCGTCGAGCTCCTCCCTCGTGATCGTCAGCGGCGGGCACACCATGACGACGTTCCAGTGCGTCATGAGGTACAGCCCCTGCCCGAGTGCATGCTTCGCCATCGACATGACGGGCTTCGCCTTCTCGCCGGAGCCGTTGAACGGGACGAGCTCCTCGCGGGTCTCCCGGTTCTTCACGAGCTCGAGGCCCCAGAAGCAGCCGAGGCCGCGGACCTCGCCGATCGAGGGGTGCTTTTCGGCGAGCCGCGCCAGCTCGACGCGGATCACCTCGCCCGTGGCGGCCGCGTTCTCGACGATGCCCTCCTCCTGGAAGGCCTCGATCGAGGCGACCGCCGAGGCGCACGCCAGCGGGTGACCGGAGTACGTGAGGCCGCCGGCGAAGAATCGGGGACGGATCCACTCGGCGATCTCGGGCTTCACGGTCATCGCGCCGAGCGGCACGTAGCCGGAGTTGATCCCCTTGGCCATCGTGATGATGTCCGGCACGACGTCCCAGTTGTCGACCGCGAACCACTTGCCGGTGCGGCCGAAGCCGGCCATGACCTCGTCGGCGATCAGCAGGATCCCGTACTTGTCGCATGTCTCGCGAATCGACCGGAGGTAGCCGTCGGGCGGGACGATGATCCCGTTCGTCCCGGTGACGGTCTCGAGGATCACGGCTGCGACGGTCTCGGGGCCCTCGTACATCAGGATCTCCTCGAGGTGCGGCGCGCCCGTGCAGACCGGGCACGGA
>DASZLW010000071.1:0-5602 GCA_035552175.1 Gaiellaceae bacterium
ACAGGGGTGTGAAGCGCGCCGATCATACACGGCCGGTCTGTGCGATCAGCGCGCATCCTGCAGCTCGACCCGAGCCCCGGCGCCTCGCTTCCGCTGCGGCAGGCGCTCCGACAGGCGCTCGACGATGCGGTGCTCGGCACCGCGGGCGGCGAGCTCGATCGCGTTCTTGACCGCGCGGCGCCCCGAGTTTCCGTGCGAGATCACGGCGAGACCGCGGAGCCCGAGCAGGTAGGCGCCGCCGTAGGTGTCCGGATCGAGGCGCGAGCGGATGCGCCGGGCGGCCGGGCGGATGAGGAGCCCGCCGAGCTTGCCTGACGATGTCGCCGAGATCTCCTCGCGGAGCAGGTCGAGGAGCTCCTTGATCGTGCCCTCGAGCAGCTTCAGCGCCATGTTTCCCGTGAACCCGTCCGAGACGACCACGTCCGCCGCGCCGTGGAGCAGCTCACGCGCCTCCGCGTTCCCCTCGAAGTTGATCCCCGGCTCTGCGGCGAGGAGCGCGTGCGCCTCGATCGTGAGCTGGTTCCCCTTCTCGGCCTCCTCGCCGATCGAGAGCAGCCGCACGAGCGGCTTCGCGTTCCCGAGGATCTCGTTGCAGAACACCGAGCCCATCACGGCGAACTGGAGCAGGTGCTCCGGGCGGGCATCGGCGTTCGCACCGCCGTCGATGAGCAGGCTCGGACCGCCTCGCGTCGGGATCGGGACGGCGATCGCCGGGCGGATCACTCCCGGGAGTCGGCGGAGGTGGAGCAGTCCGGCGGCGAGCATCGCGCCCGTGTTCCCGGCCGAGACGACCGCGTCGGCGTTCCCGTCCGCGACGGCCCGGATCGCGCTGACGAGCGACGAATCGGGCTTCGAGCGCACCGCCTCCGCAGGCTTGTCGGCCATCCCGATCAGGTCGGGCGCGACGACGAGCTCGAGGCCGCCTGTGTCGAGCCCTTCCGGGCCGTGCAGCACGACGCCGATTCCCGCGGCGGCCGCTTCGAGCGCACCGGCGACGATCTCGTCCGGGGCTCGGTCGCCACCCATCGCGTCGACCGCGACGCGCTGCATCCTAACCGGGAAAGCCGAACGTCTCGACCTGGCGACCCTTGTAGGTGCCGCAGGTCGGGCAAACGCGGTGGGCGAGCTTCGGCGAGCTGCACTGCGGGCAGATGTTGACCCGCGGCGCCTCGAGCGAATGCGTCGCCCGACGCTTGTCACGCCGTGATTTGGATGTCTTCCTCTTCGGGACTGCCATGAGCGGCCGACAGCGTAGCGGAGTCCGGCTTCGTTCCGCTCGGTTCGCCGTCCCGCGCCGGACCCTAAGCGTCCTCGCGAAGCGCCTCGAGCGCTGCCCAGCGCGGGTCGGCCGCCTCTCCGGTGTGCACGTGCGGCTCGTCGTTCAGGTTCTTGCCGCACCCGGCGCAGAGACCTGCGCAGTCCGGTCGGCAGAGGATCTTCTCCGGCAGGGCGAGCGCGACCGCGTCGCGGGCCCAGCCCGAAACGTCGAGCACATCGTTCTCGAGGTACGGGGTGCTGAGCTCGTCGTCTGCGGGCGAGGATGCCTGGTACTCGATCGCGTGGATCGGGACGTCGAGCACCGCGTCGCCGAGGCAGCGGTAGCACGGCCCGTGGAGGCGCGTCGTGAACGTGAGGCCGAAGACGGTTCCCGTCAGCGCGCGCGTGATCACGAGCTCGGAGGCGACGAGCTCGGGGACCGGGATGTACCGCTGGCCGGCGAAGTCGAATGCGGGCAGCTCGACCTCGAGCGCCTCGCGGTGCTCTTCGCCGGGCCGGAGCTTCGTCCGGCGCAGGTCGAAGCTCGTCATGAACGCCAGGGTAGACGAGCGCCGGCCCTTCGAGGCAGCGCCCGCCGGCGGCGGATCAGTACGAGGGATCGTCCATGTCCAGACCGTGGACGTCTTCCTGCGAGCGCTCGTGCAGGCGTTCGCGGCCACGGCGGACAGCGGTGAGGAACTTGTCGAGGTTGTTCTCGAGCGTCGCGAGGATCCCGTCGGCCCAGTCCTCCATCTCGAGCCGCGTCTCGCGGGCCTGGCGGCGGGCCTCGTCGATGATCTCCTGCGCCTGGCGCTCGGCCAGCTTCACGATCTCGGTCTGGGAGGCCTCGCGCACCGCCTGCTCGCGTGCTTCCTGGAGCAGCCTGTCCTGCTCGCGCTTCGCCTCCGCGAGCATCTCCTGGCGCTCCTTGACGATCCAGCGGGCCTGCTTGATCTCTTCCGGGATCGTCGCCCGCATCTGGTCGAGGATGTCGTAGATCTCGTCGCGGTTGATCCTGACCTGGTCGGAAAGGGGCACGGCCTTCGCGTTGTGCACGAGGTCGTCGAGCTTGTCGATCAGTACGAGTACGTCCATGACGGTGGAATCCTACTCCTGGTCTGAGAGCGGGGCGCCGCCTCGGCCGTCCGGGAAGAGTTCCTTGAGACGGCGCGCGCCGGCCTCGGGTACGAGGTCTTCGACATTTCCTCCGAACGAGGCGATCTCCTTCACGCCGCTCGACGAGACGAAGCTCACCTGGGGGCTCGCCATCACGTAGACCGTCTCGATCTCGGGGGCGAGCGTGCGGTTCAGCTGGTTCATCTGGAACTCGTACTCGAAGTCGGAGATCACGCGCAGTCCCTTGACGATCACCTTCGCCTCCCAGCGGCGCGCGTAGTCGACGACCAGCTCCTTGAACACGTCGACCTCGACGTTCGGGACGTGCGCGACGGCGCTCCGGAGGAACTCGACGCGCTGCTCGATCGGGAAGAGGGTCGTCTTGTGCTGCGGGGTGCCGACGACGCCGACGACGATCCGGTCGAAGATCTGGGCGGCGCGGGTGATCACGTCGACGTGGCCGTTCGTCACGGGGTCATAGGAGCCGGGGCAGATTGCGGTGATCAAAGCTCGAACAGCGTAAGCCTCGCGGAGCCGTACTTGCGGGAGGTACGGATCTCGAAGCCGTCGAGGGCCGGCCCGGCGGCAGCGGGCGTCTGGAGGACGACGAGCCCGCCCGGGGCGAGAGCCCGGGCAAGCGGCGTCGCGAGGGTCGTGTAGGCCTCGAAGGTGTAGGGCGGATCGGCGAGGATCAGGTCGTACGGGCCGCGGTCGTTTCCGAGCGCGCGGATCGCGTCGGTGCAGAGAACGGTGGCCCGGATGCCGAGCTTGTCGAGGTTCGCGCCGATCGTGCGGCAGGCGTCGCGGGCGCTGTCGACGAAGACGGCGCGTTCGGCCCCGCGTGAGATCGCCTCGATCCCGAGAGCGCCCGAGCCGGCGTAGAGGTCGAGCACCGTCGCGCCGTCGAGGGGGCCGATCAGGTTGAACGCCGCCTCCCGGACGAAGTCGGAGGTGGGGCGGGTGACGGTGCCCTTCGGGGCGTCGATTCGCCGTCCTTTCAGGTCACCCGCGATGATCCTCACGGCGTGACCTTAGACGCGCCAGGGGCCGGTTCGTTGTCCACTGTGGAAAGCGAATTGGGGAAAGGTCCGCTTTGGACTGGTCGGAACGGCCGGCGGTCTGAGCAGGGCTTTTTGGCCGAGGGGCGGGTCCGTGTTGCACTTCCGTGACGGTGACTGTCCCCGGACATGGCCCTCGGAGCCGCCGGCCCTTCAGGCCAGGTTCGCGGGGTCTGCGCCCGCGAGGATCGCGTCCGCCTCGTCGTGCCACGGGCCCTCCTCCTCGACCAGCTTCACCGCCAGGTCGCGCGCCCGTTCGAGCAGGTCGCGGTCGGAGCGGAGGCGCGTGAAGCGGAGGTCTCCGACCCCCGACTGGCGCGTGCCGAGGAGCTGCCCCTCGCCGCGCAGCTCGAGGTCCCGCTCGGCGAGCTCGAACCCGTCGGTCGTCTCGACGAGCGCCTCGAGCCGGGCCTGCGCGGCATCGGTCAGCTCGAGCTTGGACCTCGAGATGAGCAGGCAGTAGGACTGTTCGGCACCGCGGCCGACACGCCCGCGCAGCTGGTGGAGTTGGGCGAGGCCGAACCGGTCCGCCTCCTGGACGATCATGATCGTTGCGTTCGGGACGTCGACGCCGACCTCGATCACGGTGGTCGCGACGAGCACGTCGAGCCGGCCTTCGGCGAAGTCCCGCATCACCTCCCGGCGATCGGCGGACTTGAGCCGGCCGTGCAGGAGGCCGACGCGGTACCCGCGGAGCTCGGCGCGTTCGAGCCTCGCAGCCTCTTCCTCGGCGGCCCGCGCGAGTGTCGTCTCGGATGCCTCGATCAGCGGGCACACCACGTACGCCTGCCGGCCCGCATCGAGATGGACGCGTAGCCGCTCGTACGCCTTGCCCGAGAGACCCGCCTCGACCCACCTCGTGATGATCGGCTTGCGGCTCGCAGGCGGCTTCGCGATCTCCGTCACGTCGAGCTCACCGAACACGGTCAGCGCGAGCGAGCGCGGGATCGGCGTCGCCGTCATGTGCAGCAGATGCGGGTGCAGCTCCGAGAGCGCCTGCCGCTGCTCGACTCCGAAGCGGTGCTGCTCGTCGACGACCGCGACCGCGAGATCCGCGAAGACCACCCCTCGCTGGATCAGTGCATGCGTCCCGACCGCGATCTGAGCGCTCCCGAGCTCGAGCTCCGCTCTCCCCTTTTTCGTCCCCGAGCTGCCGGTCAGGAGCACCGCCCGGACGCCGAGCGACTCGCAGATCGCGCCCACCGTGACGAAGTGCTGCTCGGCGAGCGTCTCGGTCGGCACCATGAGCGCCCCCTGCCGGCCCGCCTCGACCGCGCGGAGAAGCGCGTACAGAGCGACGACCGTCTTCCCCGAGCCGACGTCGCCCTGCAGGAGCCGCTGCATCGGTTGCTCGCCCGCCAGGTCGCGGTCGATCTCGGCGAGCGCGTGCTCCTGGTGCTCGGTCAGCTCGAACGGAAGGGCTGCCCTGTACCGCGCGACGAGCTCTCCCGGCGGCGGAAGCGGCGTCCCGACCGCCCTGTCCGAGCGCGAGCGCGCGACGGCGAGCTGCAGCGCCACGAGCTCGTCGAGCGCCAGCCGGCGGCGGCCGGTCTCGGCCTCCTCGAGATCGCTCGGGAAGTGCACCGCATGGAGTGCGTCGCGGCGGATCGGCAGCTCCTCCTCGGCCGGCAGCGGATCGAGCACGTCGACGGCGTGCAGCGCCAGCGCACCGCGTGCGATCTCCCGCAGCCGCGCTGACGGCACCTCCTCGCTCGCCCGGTAGACAGGGGCGAAATCCGCGGTCGCCCGTGCCTCGCCGAGGTCGTATGCCTTCACCTCGAAGCCGTAGCGGCCGAGCTTCCCGCGCAGCCGCACGTACGTCCCCGCCTGCACCTTGTTCGCGAGCCATGGCTGGTTGAACCAGTTGACCGAGAGCTGCCCCGTCGCGTCGGCGACGACCGCGGTGACGATCGACATCCGCCGGCGGATCCGCCGCAGCCGGATGCTCTTCACAACGCCCGCGATCGCGACCTCTTCCTCGCCCCAGAGCTCGGAGATCGCGATCTCCTCGGCGGCCCGCTCGTATCGCCGCGGCCGCCGGTAGAGGATGTCCTCGATCGTCCGGAGGCCGAGCGGTCGGAGCTTCTTCGCGAGCGCCGGGTAGACCGCGGTGAGCGTGTCGAGTGGAAGGTCGAGCTGCTCGGGCCGGGCCCACCCGCGCGGACGCGGAT
>DASZLW010000072.1:0-12136 GCA_035552175.1 Gaiellaceae bacterium
GTGATCGGGGTGAACGTCGCCGCGGGCGACACGGTTGCGGCCCGCGACGCGCTCGTGGTGATCGAGGCGATGAAGATGGAGATGCCGCTGACCGCCTCACGCGCGGGCCGCATCCGGGCGGTGCACGTCGCCGAGGGAGACACCGTTGCGCGCGGCACCGTCCTCGTCGAGATGGAGGATTAGCCGATGTCCCTGCGCGTCGAGAGAGACGGGCCGGTTCTGCGGCTCACGCTGGCCCGACCCGGCAAGCACAACGCGTTCGACCGGGAGCTCATCGCCTCGCTCACGGAGGCGCTCTCCGCGGTGGGCGAAGCGCGCGCCGTCGTCCTCGCGGGAGACGGCGAGTCGTTCTCCGCCGGTGGCGACATCGGAGAGATGCAGGAGGCGATCGACCGCACGCCCGAGCAGAACCTCGCCGACGGCCGCGGCTGGCAGTCGCTGCTCGAGGCCGTCGACGGCTGCCCGGCGCCCGTCGTGGCAGCCGTGCACGGCGGCGCGTTCGGCGGCGCCTGTGGGATCCTGGCCTGCTCCGACATCGTGGTCGCGAGCCGCGAAGCCCGGTTCGGCTTCAGCGAGGTCAGGATCGGAATCGTTCCGGCGGTGATCTCGCCGTACGTCGTCGCGCGGATCGGCGCGGGCGCTGCGCGGGCGCTCTTCACGACCGGCGACCGGTTCGACGCCGAAACCGCCCTCCGGATCGGGCTCGTGACCGAGGTCGCCGACGACCTCGATGCGGCTGTCGAGGGGGTGATCGGATCGCTCCTCGCCGCCGCACCCGGCGCCGCGCGGATCGCGAAGCACCTGGCCCGCGCCCCGCGCCCCGGCGACGAGATGGTCCGCCTGATCGCCGAGCTGCGCGCAAGCGAGGAGGGACAGGAGGGGCTTCGCGCGTTCCTCGAACGTCGTCCCGCACGTTGGCGGGACGAGCGCCCTTCCTGAGCCGAGGGCTGTCCGATACGGTTGCGGGGGTGGTCTTCGATCTACCCGAAGAGCACGAGGCGCTCCGCGAGACCGTCCGCGATTTCGCTCGGCGTGAGGTCGCCCCCGTCGCCGGGGAGCTCGACCGCACGAAGTCGTTCCCCTACGACATCGTCCGCAAGCTCGGCGAGCTCGGGTGGATGGGAATCCCGTTCCCGGAGAGCTACGGCGGGGCGGGGGCCGACACCCTCGCGTACGTCCTCGCCGTCGAGGAGCTGGCACGCGTCGACTCGTCGGTTGCGATCACGCTGTGCGCGCACACCTCGCTCGGGACGCAGCCGATTTACCTCTTCGGGACGGAGGAGCAGAAGGAGGAGTGGCTTCCGCGGCTGACCTCCGGCGAGCGTCTGGCGGCCTTCGGGCTCACCGAGCCGGAAGCCGGATCGGACGCGGGCAACACGCGCACCCGCGCCGTCCTCGACGGAGGCGAATGGGTGATCGACGGCGCCAAGCAGTTCATCACGAACGCCGGCACCGACATCTCCGGGGTCGTCTCGATCACCGCCGTCACGGGCGAGATCGACGGGCGACGCGAGATCTCGAACCTCCTCGTCCCGAACGGCGCGACCGGGCTCGAGGTCGGAGAGCCGTACCGGAAGATGGGGTGGAACGCCTCGGATACGCGGCCGCTCGCGTTCGCCGGGTGCCGCATTCCGGAGGAGAACCTGCTCGGCGAGCGCGGCGCCGGGCTCAAGCAGTTCCTCGAGGTGCTCGACATCGGCCGGATCGGTGTCGCCGCGATGGGCGTCGGGCTCGCTCAGGGCGCCCTCGACGAGTCCCTGAAGTACGCGCGGGAGCGAAATGCGTTCGGAAAGCCGATCGCGAGCTTCCAGGCGATCCAGATGAAGCTCGCGGACATGTCGATGGAGGTCGAGGCCGCCCGGCTCCTGACCTACAAGGCTGCGACGCGCAAGGACGCGGGGCGCTCGTTCGTGCTCGAGGCGGCGCAGGCGAAGCTGAAGGCCGGGCTCGTCGCGCTGCACGCGGTCGACGAGGCGGTGCAGATCCACGGCGGGTACGGCTACATCGAGGAGTATCCCGTGTGCCGGTTCTATCGCGACGCGAAGATCCTCACGATCGGCGAGGGCACGGACGAGATCCAGCGCATGGTGATCGCGCGCCACCTGTCCGCGGACTGACCGGCGGTCACGAGACGGAACGTCGGGCTCGCGTCGCCGACGAGTCGATCCCGCACGCGAGCTCGTAGGTAATCGTCCCGGCGACCGCTGCATGTTCCTCGAGGAAAAGGCCGTCGCCGACCAGCGTCACGGGCGTCCCGGTTGCGAGCGGCCCGGGAAGCGAGACGGCGAGAGAGTCCATCGAAACCCGTCCGATGACAGGGCGCCGGTCGCCGTCGACGAGGATCTGGGTCCCGGTCAGGTCGCGGCGGAACCCGTCTGCATAGCCGACCGGCACCAGGCCGATCCACGTTGGCGCCGAGGCGATGAACGAGCGGCCGTAGCCCGTGCTCTCGCCCGGGGCGAGCTGCTTCACCTGCGCGAGATGGCTCCGCCACGACAGCACCGGCAGGAGCCCGTCGAGAGCCGGGTCGGTGCCGAACGGCGAGAGGCCGTAGAGCGCGATCCCCGCGCGACCGGCGTCGAAGCGAGCCTCCGGAAAACGGAGGATGCCCGCGCTGTTCGCGAGATGCCGGGTGAGGCCCGGGTAACCGGCTGCGACCTCGGCGAAACGGGCGATCTGCGCTCGAGTGAACTCGGGATCGGAGTCGGCGGAGGCAAGGTGGCTCATCAGGCCGACGAGGTCGGGGGTCGCCGAGGCAACATCTGCGGCGCCGTAGCGGCCCATGCCGGTGTCGACCTTCGCGTGCAACGGGATTCCCTCGGGCCACGGCGGCTCCGAGACCACGAGCTCGAGGCGCGCCTCCCTTGCCGCGCGGTGCTCGCGATCGGTCGACGGCCCGAGGACGACGATCCGCGGAGCGGCGAGCTGCGCGCGCAGCGCGATCGCCTCGTCGACAGTCGCCACGCAAAGTGCGCCGGCGCCCTCGTCGAGGGCAGTCTCCGCAATCGTCATCGCGCCGTGCCCGTAACCGTTTGCCTTGACGACCGCCCAGAGCTCGGCGGGTCCGAGCGCGTCGCGTAGCCGCTTCGCGTTGGCCCGCAGCGCCGAGCGGTCGATCACGATCTCCGAGCGCACACCTCTCAGCCTAGAGCGGCGGCCGAGGGTTCGGGCGCCAAAACCGGTGTCTGACACCTGTTTTAGGCGCTGGAATCACGGCTGAGCAGGGAGATTGAAGGAGACGTTCGTCCCGGGGCTCGGTCGTCTGGCACCGTTCGAGGGGCACGGCGCCGAGGGTCGAAATGCGGTGTCTGACACCTGGTTGAACCGCTGGAATCGCGGCTGAGCAGGGAGATTGCCGTCGGCCGTGGTGCGGAAGGGTCGTCGTCTGGCACCGTTCGACCGCTCTCGGCCCGTGGCCCGGCGAGATCAGGCGGCGAACGTCTCGGCGAGCTCGACGAAGTAGTCGAGCGCTCCAGGGTTCGCGAGGGCGTCGCGGCTGACGGCGGTTGCCGGATCGGCGCCGAGAAGGATCCGCTTCACCGGCACCTCGAGGAGCTTGCCGGACAACGTCCGCGGCACCTCCGGGGCCTGCCGCACCTCGTCCGGCATGTGCCTCGGCGAGCACTCCTCGCGTAGGGCCTTCCGGACCCGCGCGGCGAGAGGGTCGTCGAGCATCGCCCCCTCGCGCAGCACGAGAAACAGCACGATCCCCGCCGTCGGCAGGTCGAGGACGAGCGCGTCGACCACCTCGGGAAGCGCCGTCACCGTCCGGTAGATCTCCGAGGTCCCGATCCGGACACCGCCGCGGTTGATCGTCGAGTCCGACCGGCCCGAGATGATCGCCGTGCCGCGCGGAGTGATCTCGATCCAGTCGCCGTGGCGCCAGACACCGGGATAGACGTCGAAGTAGCTCTCCCTGTACCGGGACCCGTCCGCGTCGCCCCAGAAGCTCACCGGCATCGAGGGCAGCGGCTCGGTGAGCACGAGCTCGCCGACCTGGCCGACGACCGAGCCGCCGCTCTCGTCGAACGCCTCGACCTTCGCTCCGAGCGCCCTGCCCTGCAGCTCGCCCTCGTAGACGGGAAGCGACGGCACCCCGCCGACGAACGCGGTGCACACGTCCGTGCCCCCGCTCATGGAGAAGAGCCACGTGTCCGCACCGACCTCGTCGTAGACCCACCGGAAACCCTCCGGGGGAAGCGGCGAACCGGTCGACCCGACACTCCGGAGCCGGGATAGATCGCGTCCACGCCGGGGCTCGACACCGGCGTCCATGCACCCGCCGATATAGGCCGCGCTGGTGCCGAAGCACGTCACACCGGCAGCGGCCGCGAGCTCCCAGAGGACACCGAGATCCGGATGACCGGGGCTCCCGTCGTAGAGGACGATCGACGCGTCGGCGAGAAGCCCTCCCACGAGGTAGTTCCACATCATCCACCCGGTCGTCGAGAACCAGAACATCCGATCGCCGGGATGCAGGTCCGTGTGGAAGTGGAGCGCCTTCAGGTGCTCGAGCAGGATCCCGCCCTGCCCGTGCACGATCGGCTTCGGAAGACCCGTCGTCCCCGAGGAGTGGAGCACCCACAGGGGATGGTCGAACGGCAGCTGCGCGAACACGAGCTCCAGCCCCGACCCGCGGACGAGCAGGTCGCTCCACTCGACGTCGCCGACGCCGGAGCCGAGGTAGGCGAGCCCGACGGTCCGCTCGATGCTCGGCACCTCGGCGCGAATCCGTGCGACCGTCTCCCGGCGGTCGAAGTCCCTGCCGCCGTACCGGTACCCGTCGACCGCGAGGAGCACCTTCGGCTCGATCTGCCCGAACCGGTCGATGACGGCGCGCGCGCCGAAGTCCGGCGAGCACGACGACCAGATCGCGCCGATGCTCGCGCAGGCAAGCAGCCCGACGACGGCCTCGGCGATGTTCGGCAGGTAGGCCGCGACGCGGTCGCCCGGGCGGACACCGAGTTCCCGCAAGCCCGCGGCGAGTGCCGCCGTATCGGCGCGCAGCTCCCCCCAGGTCGTCTCGGCGAGCGGGCGCAGCTCGGATGCATGCACGAGCGCCACCGAGTCGGGAGCCCGACCGCGGAAGATGTGCTCGGCATAGCTCAGCTCGGCGCCCGTGAACCAGCGCGCTCCGGGCATCGCCCGGCTCGAGAGCACCGCCTCGTACGGCCGCGACGCCTGGACGGCGAAGTAGTCCCAGACGCTCGCCCAGAACGCCTCGAGCTCGGACACCGACCATCCCCAGAGCTCCGCATACGACCCGAATCCGAGCCCGCGCTCGCGGTCGAGCCAGCGGACGTAATCGGCGAGCCGCGACGCCTCGGCCTGCGCGGGCGAAGGCTCCCAGAGGAGCGGCGGGGTCAACCCGATTCGAGGCCGGCAGACCAAGTGCCGGATCGCGCGGCGCCGTTCATCCGGGCGCGATGCAGGTAGGCGGCCTGTGCGGCGGGCACGTTCTCGGGCCGGCCTGCCCAGGCCTGCTGCGCGGCCGCCTGAAGCGCTCGCCCGTAGGAGAACGAAAGCTCCCACGGCTTCGGCCCCGAGGCGGTCGCGATCGCGTTCAGGTGCTCCGTCGCAACCTCGTCGCTCTGGCCGCCGGAGAGGAAGACGATCCCCGGCACCTCCGACGGAACGCCGAGCCGGAGGCACCGAAGGGTCGCCCGAGCGACATCCTCGACCCCGGCCTGCTCCGGGCACTCGTAGCCCGAGAGCACCATGTTCGGCTTCAGGAGCATCCCGTCGAGTGCGACCCGCTGCACCTCGAGCGCCTCGAAGACCGCCCTCTGCATGCGCGAGGTCACGTCGAACGAGCGCTCGATCGTGTGGTCGCCGTCCATCAGCACCTCGGGCTCGACGATCGGCACGAGGCCGGCCTCCTGCGCCAGCGCCGCGTACCGCGCGAGCGCGTGTGCGTTGACCGACAGGCAGGTCTCGCTCGGGATCTCCGGACCGATCGAGATCACGCCGCGCCACTTCGCGAACCGGGCGCCGAGCGCGCGGTACTCCTCGAACCGCTCGCGCAGCCCGTCGAGCCCTTCGGTCACCGTTTCGCCGGGGCAGAGGGCGAGCGGCTTCGCGCCCTCGTCGACCTTGATCCCGGGAATCACGCCCTGCCGCTCGAGCAGCTCCGGGAAAGGCGTTCCGTCGGCCGAGCGCTGGCGGATCGTCTCGTCGAAGAGGATCACGCCGCTGACGAACTCTGCCGCACCCTCGGTCGTGAACAGCAGGTCGCGGTAGGCCCGCCGGCTCTCCTCGGTCGACTCGACCCCGACCGCGGTGAACCGCTTCTCGATCGTGCCCGAGCTCTCGTCCGCCGCAAGGATCCCCTTGCCCGGCGCAACGAGTGCCTTCGCGGTTGCAGCGAGGTCGCTCACGAGCCGCTCCGAGCGTACAGATCTCAGGCGGCCCGAACGAGCACGGAGCCCGCGAGCACGAGGCTGATCGCCCGCTGCTCGTCGGCCGTGTCGAAGGCGACCATGCCGGCTGCAGAGTTGACCGCGACCGTCGAAAGCGGGCGGCCGGGCTCGATCCCTGCCTCGAGCAGCGCGCGTAGCCGGTCGCCGCTCATCTCGTCGAGCCGCTCGACCTTCACGTTCGCGTCGGCCGGGGTCGAGGAGAGCGCGAACAGACCGCGGGTCTCGATCCGAGATCGCGCCGGGTCGACAGGCCAGCCGTGCGGGCATCGCGGCGGGCGGCCGAGCGCGCTCCAGACGCGGTCGAGCGTCTCCTCGTCGAAGCCGAGCGAGATCTCCCGCGCGCGCTCGAAGCACTCGTCGAGCGGGTAGCCGAGCGTCTCGACCGCGAAGCATTCGAGGATCCGCTGCTTGCGCAGGATCCGGTCCGCCTCGCGCCTGCCCGAAACCGTCAGGAGGACGTCCTTGTGGACGCCGCGGCCGATGAAGCCCTCGTCTTCGAGCCGCGCCAGCGTCTCACCCGCCGCCGGCCGGGAGATGCCGAGGATCTGGGCGACGTGGGCTGCGAGCGTCGGGGAGTCGACGATCGCGCCGCACTCGACGACGGGCGAGGTGAGCGTGTCGAGCGCGAGGAGGTAGTCCTCGTGCGAGTGCGACCGCTTTCCCGACAGCTCCCGGGTCAGAACGGGAACCGACCGGCGCGTTCTTCTCACCGGGCTCGTCGCCGCCTCGAGCTCGCCCAAGGATGTCGCCTCGGAGGCGGTCCGGGCGGCGACGCCGTTCTCGGCAAGGGTCAGCGCGCGGAGCGTCTGGACACCGCGCGCGTCGAGGAGTCGTGCCCCGCACGCGGCCGAGCAGGCGTCGAGGGCGATCACCTCGCGGCCGGTGCGCGCGGCGGCAACGATCTGCTCGATGTCCTCGACGATCTCGGCGAGACCGTGAGATGCGAGCGTCGCGGCGACATCCGCTGCATCGACCCCGCGACTCGACGCCCCATGGCACGGGAGGACGATCGGAAGGGTCGCGTCGACCACGAGTCAACTCTAGCGGACGGAGGGGCTCCCTTATCGAATGTGTAAAGCGGCCTTACCAGAGATGGAACGGGCTCCTTGCACGCACCGTCGGCGTCGACGCCGTCGCCGTGATCCTCGCCGGATCGTGGTTCGGGCTCGGCTACGCGGAGCCGGACCGTGCGGCCGTGACGACGTTCCGGAGCAGGACCGCGGTCGTCACCGGGCCGACGCCGCCCGGCACCGGCGTCACCGTCGCGATCTGCTCGACCGCGGCGGTGTCGACGTCGCCGACCATCGAACCGTCCTCGGCCTCGGTCGTTCCCACGTCGATCACGATCGCGCCGGGTGCGACGTGCTCGGCCCCGATCAGATGAGCTCGGCCCGCCGCGGCGACGAGGACGCCGGCTTGGCGCGTCTCGGACGGGAGGTCGCGCGTCCGCGTGTGGCAGACGGTCACCGTCGCGTTCTCCGCGAGGAGCAGCAACGCGAGCGGCTTGCCGACCACGGTCGAGCGGCCGACGACGACGGCATGGGCGCCCTCGAGCGACGATCCGTCCCGGCGTAGGAGCTCCATCACCGCCTGCGCCGTCGCCGGCGCGAACGCCGGAAGCCCTGCGGCGAGCCGGCCGAGGCTGAGAGGGCTCGCGCCGTCGACGTCCTTCGCGGTCGCGATGTGCTGACCCGCCCGGGCGAGTGTGAGCCCTTCGGGAAGCGGCGTGAGGCAGAGGATCCCGTGAACCTCCTCGTCGGCCGAGAGCGCGTCCAGCCGGTCGACGACACCGGCCGCGTCATCCGGGGCGAGGCGCTCCTCGCGCAGTTCGATCCCCACCGACCCGGCTGCCTTCGCGATCGCCCCGAGATACCACGCGGTCGCGGGATCGTCGGTCGCGATCACCGCGGCCAGCACCGGCGTCACGCCGGCGGCTGCGTCCTCGGCGACCCGGCCCCTGATCTCTGCTGCGAGCGGGCGCCCGTCGAGGAGCGTCATCCCGCCATCCGCGCGCGGATCGTCGCGACGATCGCGTCGGCGCGGAGCAGTTGCGCGTCGATCGCCGCAGCCGCGGACGCGAGATCCTCGCGCAGGAGCGGATCCTCGATCGCGACGCGGTTCGCGTCGATGTTCAGGAGTGCGGTCTGGAGAGCCCCGCGGGCGGCACTCGCGGCCGCAGCGCCGTCGGAGATCACGTTGACGTTCCCGATCGGCGCGATCGCCTCGATCAGGTCGAGGATCTCCGTCGCAGCCGCCGCCGTGCGCCTCGGCACGTCGGCTGCGGCGGCGAGGGCGGCCTGGATCTGCGCCTGGCGGCTGCCGTCCTCCTTCGGGATGCGGTATGCGGCGATCACGGCCCGGAAGGCCTCGGCGTCCTCGCCGGCGAGCCCGACCGCCTCTCGACGCAACACCGTCGACCGTTCGAGCACGGCGGCCATCGCCGCGTCGTGCTCGGCGTAGGCCGGCTTCCCGATCGTCAGGTTGCAGACCATCTCGACGAGCGCCGCGGCCATCGCCGTCTCGAGTGCCGCCGCGCCGCCGCCGCCGGGCGCGGGCGCCGCGGAGGCGAGCTCCTCGAGCCACTCTGCGATCGCCTGGTCGTTCATGTCCATCCGTTCGTCTCCGCTCCTCTGGCCGAACCGAGCAGACTAGGGATTTTCCGAGCCCGTCGGCGAGCAGGGGAGCGAAGGTGGAGACGAACGAGAACGGCAGGCCCGTGCCCGTCGCGGAGATCGCGGCGGACCTCGGCCTGGAGCCCGCGGAGGTGCGCTCGTACGGGCCGCTTGCGGCGAAGATCGAGCTGACGGCCCTCGACCGGCTCGCCTCGAGGACCGACGGGCGGATCATCTCGGTGACGTCGATGACGCCGACGCGGTTCGGCGAGGGCAAGACGACCACGTCGATCTCGCTCGTGCAGGGCCTCGCGCACATCGGCGAGAAGCCCGTGCTGTGCCTGCGCGAGCCCTCTCTCGGCCCCGTGTTCGGGATCAAGGGCGGCGGCACCGGCGGCGGACGCGCGCAGCTCGTGCCGATGGAGGACATCAACCTCCACTTCACGGGAGACCTTCACGCGATCGGCGCGGCGAACAACCTGCTCGCGGCGATGGTGGACGCGCACCTTCTGCACGGGAACGACCTCGGGCTCGATCCGCACTCGATCGGCTGGCGGCGCTGCATCGACATGGACGACCGGACGCTCCGGCAGATCGTGCTCGGGCTCGGAGGGAAAGCCAACGGGGTTCCCCGCGAGGCCGGGTTCGACATCACGGCTGCGTCGGAGGTGATGGCGATCGTCGCGGTGGCGCAGGATCTCGCCGATCTCCGCCTCCGGCTGGGGGCGATCACCGTCGGCTCGACCTCCGAGGGCGAGCCCGTGACGGCCGAGCAGATCGGGGCCGCGGGGTCGATGGCCGTCCTGCTGAAGGAGGCGCTGAAGCCGAACCTCGTGCAGACGACCGAGGGGAACCCGGCGATCGTCCACTGCGGCCCGTTCGCGAACATCGCGCACGGCAACAACTCGCTGCTCGCCGACCGGCTCGGGCTGAAGCTCGGCGACTACGTCGTCACCGAGAGCGGCTTCGGTGCCGACATGGGCTTCGAGAAGTTCGTCGACATCATCTGCCGGATGGGCGGGTTCGCGCCAAGCGCGGTCGTCCTGGTCGTGACGGTTCAGGCCCTGAAGCATCACGGCGGTGACCCGGACGGCGGGCTCCCGGCGCTCGAGCGCGGGTTCGACAACCTGCGGGCCTGCCTCGCGATCGTCCGCCGGTTCGGGCTCAGCTGCGTCGTGGCCGTGAACCGCTTCGCGGGTGACACGGCTGCCGAGATCGACGCCGTCTCACGCCTTGCCGGCGAGCTCGGGGTCGAGGGCGTGGCCGTGAACGACGGGTTCGAGCAGGGCGGCGAAGGAGCCGCGGAGCTTGCCGCCGCCGTGGTCGAGGCCTCGGTCGAACCGGTCGAGCCGCCGTACCTCTACGGGCTCGGAGAGCCGATCGAGCGGAAGATCGAGGCGATCGCGACGAAGGCCTACGGCGCGGCGGGCATCTTGCTGTCGCCGGCGGCCCGCGCGCAGGCAGGCGCGCTCGAGGCGCGGGGCCTCGGCAACCTCCCGATCTGCATGGCGAAGACGCACCTGTCGCTCTCCCACGACCCGACGCTCGTCAATGCGCCGACCGGTTTCACCTTGCCGGTGCGCGAGCTACGGGCCTACACCGGCGCGGGGTGGATCGTCGCGGTGTGCGGTGACATGCAGACGATGCCGGGGCTTCCGCAGGACTCCGCGGCGAGGCGGATCGACCTCGACGCCGACGGCAACACGACCGGGCTCCGTTAGCCGCCTTCCCCGAAAACGCCACGGGCAGGCATCAGCAGGCGAAGCTGCCGCTCGCGGCGCCTCAACGCTCCTCGCGTGTGTAGGGGATCCCGAGCGCAGCGGGTGCCCCCAGACGCCGGCGCGCGTTGCCGACCGAGATCAGGACGAGTGCCGCGATCGTCGCGATGTAGGGCAGCGAGTTCGTCCACAGCGTCGTCGGGCCGAGACTGATCTGGCGCGCCTGGAGCTCCGGCGCGAGCGCCTGCAGCGCTCCGAAGAAGTACGCCCCGACGAGGCAGAGCTCCGGCCGCCAGAAGGAGAAGATCACCAGTGCGATCGCGATCCAGCCCGCACCGCCGGTGATCCCGGCGACCCAGCCCGGATTGATCGCGAGAGTGAAGGTCGAGCCGGCGATCCCGGCGAGCGCTCCGCCCGCGATCGTGTGCGCGTACCGGTAGGCGGCGACGTTGATCCCCATCGCGTCGGCGGCGGCCGGCGACTCGCCCACCGCCCGCAGGTTGAGCCCGTGCCGCGTGCGGTTCAGGTACCAGATCAGCGCGACGACGAGCGCCCAGGAGCCGTAGACGAGGACGTCGTGGCCGAAGACGATCGGCCCCACCACGGGCCAGCTCCGGACCGAGGCGGGGAAGACCGGGTCGAACTGATGCGCCGCGGGCACGTCCGCCAGGTTGAGGTCGCTGCCGAGGTACGACGAGAGCCCGGCGACCCCCGCGAAGATCGTGAGCGCGAGCCCCGAGACGATCTGGCTCGCCCGCAGCGTGATCACGAGGAACGCGTGGATCGAGGCCATCGCCGCTCCGGCGATCGCCGCGGCTCCGACGGCCAGGGCGAGCGCCCCGACCTCGCCGGCGCCACGGACGCGCTGCTCCGCCCAGAATCCCATCACGGCGCCCACGAGCATCATTCCCTCGACTCCCAGGTTCAGCACGCCCGACCGCTCGGCGAGCAGCTCTCCGAGCGCCGCGTAGAGGAGCGGCGTCCCGTAGGTCACCCCCGAGGCGATCACGACGACGAGGAGCGCGTGGTTCATGCCGACTCGACCGCCGCCGCGGCCGCCGAGGCACGTCCGAACCGGACCCGGTAGCGGACGAGCAGCTCGCCGCCGAGGGCGGAGAAGAGGATGATCCCCTGGATCACGCCGACGAGGCCCGTCGGGAAGCTCGCGCCCTGGAGGACGTTCCCGGCGTTCTGGAGCCCGCCGATCAGGAAGGCGATCACGACGACCGCGAACGGGTTGTACCGCCCGAGCGCGGCGACGACGATTCCCGTGTAGCCGTACCCGAGCTTCTGCAGGCCGTTCGGGTCGCCGTCGATCGAGTGGCTGAAGTCGCCGACCTGGCTCGCGCCGCCGAGACCGGCGATCGCGCCCGAGATCGCCATCACG
>DASZLW010000073.1:0-9518 GCA_035552175.1 Gaiellaceae bacterium
CGGCATTCGAGTCGTGGCGCATGAGCCGATCGATGCTCTGCAGATCGCCGGTGTGCCCGGGCACGGTCTCGGCTTCACGCCAGAGTGAGAGGAGGGCAACTCCGTCCTGCGCCACCGCGACTCGCATCGCAGGCGCCTGGCGACGTTCCTCTCCCTCGGCAGCCATCAGCGGGAGTCTGGCTGATTCGGCTGATCCGCGCCGACGACCGGAGCATTCCGGCGCGGTGGGCAGACTCGGGCGGCGGTGGGCGCCCCGGTGCCCTTGTCCGCCTCGGGCGCTCCGGGAAAGGCCGCCTCTGGTCTAGGCTACCGCGCGATGCCCTCCTATCGTCTCCTTTTCCCGAGGCCTCCGGATCTTGCGGCCGACGAGACGCCGACCGCTCACATCGATACGGGCGACAAGATGTTGGAGGTCGGAGACATCGTCGAGCATGGCGGGAGCCGCTGGGAGGTCACCCAGGCTCCCCTCGAACAGCCGGACGCCGGCGAGACGGCTGACGTCATGGTCTGGCCGGCCGACTAGGCGCCTACCCGGCAAGAGGTCGCCGGCCGCAGAGCTCGCACACGATCCCGTACCGCTTGACGCCCGCCGCCGTCACTGCGATCTGGCGCCGGACGAGCCTGTGCGTGCAGGTGCTCACCGGCCCTAGAAATTTGTGGAGCCTCGTCGGTTCGGGAACGAGTCGCACCGCGCCGCCGACGGCAGGGCAGGCAGACACATGCTCAGCCCAGACCAGGTTCGAGCCCTGGCTCGTGACGGCCATCCAGCCGCACGCATCGCACACGACGTCGATCAACGGAGCCCGCACCGAAGGCGTAAGAGCGAGTCGCGCACGATCGAGTCAGAGTACCGACCTCCTCCGGCCCGCGATCCTTTCGCGAGGGCCACGAGAGTCGCCGCTCATGCCGATTGCGTGCCCCGAGGCTCCGATACTGTTCCGTCCCTTGCGCTCCGAGCACCATCTGCACGTGAGCCGTCGCGACGGACCGGTGCGATTGCGCGGCGCCGCGAGTCGATCGCGCGGCGCGGCCGGCACATGACCGTCAACCTGTTCAGCGACACCCAGACCGTGCCGACGCCCGAGATGCTCCAGGCGATGATCGGCGCGGAGGTCGGCGACGAGCAGCGCGGGACGGATCGAACGGTCGTCGCGCTCCAGGATCGAGTCGCCGGCCTGCTCGGTCACGAGGCCGGCCTGTTCCTCCCGACAGGGACGATGTGCAACGCGATCGGCCTGCGGCTGCATATTCGCCCCGGCGGGGACGAGATCATCCTCCACGAGTTCGCGCACGCGGTCGAATCGGAGTGCGGTAGCCCGGCGGCGCTCTCCGGCGCGTCGCTTCGGTTGCTCCACACGAAGTCCGGCCTCTTCGGCCCGAGTGAGCTCGAGTCGGCGATCCGGCCGCAAAGCCGGTACCAGCCGCGCTCGCGACTGCTCGTCGTCGAGCAGACGACGAACCTCGGCGGCGGGCGCATCTGGTCGGCCGCCGCTCTCGACGGCGTGCTCGAGACTGCCCGGTCGCACGGACTACGCACCCATCTCGACGGCGCGCGGCTGATGAACGCCGCCGTCGCCGCATCCGAGCCACCGTCGCGGTTCGCATCCGGTTTCGACACGGCCTGGATCGACTTCGCGAAAGGCCTCGGCTGCCCCTTCGGCGCGGTCCTCGTGGGGTCGAGCGAGCTGATCGAGGAGGCGTGGCGGTACAAGCAGATGTGGGGCGGCGCGATGCGCCAGGCGGGGTATCTCGCGGCCGCCTGCCTCTACGCGCTCGACCACAACATCGATCGTCTGGCGGAGGACCACGAGCTCGCGAGGCGGCTCGCGGAAGGCCTTGCACACATCCCGGGTGTCGACCTCGACCCGGCGGACATCGACACCAACATCGTCATCTTCGGCGTCGGCGACGCCGGAGGGGTGGGAGCCGCGCTCGCCGAACGCGGGCTCGAGCTTCCCGCCGTCGACGGTAGCCGACTCCGGGCGGTCACCTACCTCGGCGTGACGCGCGCCGACATCGACGAGGCGCTCGCGTTGATCGCAGAGGTCGTCGGCGGCGCTCGATGAGCTAGCCGGGCAGGATCGCGTCGACCTCGACCTCGACGAGCACGCCCTCGGGTGGAAAGCCGACGACGAACAGCGTCGTGTTGGCCGGATTCACCGTCGCAAACAGCTCTCGGTGGGCCTCGACGGCAGCCCGCCAGTCGCTGCCTGCGACAAGGAAGATCCGCGTCCGGATCACGTCCTCGAGCGAGCCGCCGAGCGCGCGTACCGCGTCGAGGGCGCGCCGGAACCCTTCGGCCGTCTGCGCGTGGACATCGCCGGGGGAGACGACGCCGCCCTTGCCGTCCGTGGCGGCGGTTCCGCTGACGGCGATGTAGCTCCCGCTTCGTACGGCGCGGGAATACCCTCCGACATCTTCGAAGCCTCCGGTCCGGTGCGTTTCGCGAGATGCCATCGGTTGCGTGCGGGCAGAGAGCCGATGCCCGTCCCGGATATATTCGCCGATGTGGAGAGGAACGCGGCTCGGTCCGATGTGATCGTCGTCGGGGCCGGCGTGATCGGGCTCTCGATCGCCGTGCACCTCCTCCGCCTGGGCGCGACCGTGACCGTCGTCGAGCGCACCGGCGTGGCTGCGGGCGCCTCCGGCGTCCAGCCGGGCGGCGTGCGGCAGCAGTGGTCGACGCGTGTGAGCTGCGAGCTCGCGCGCGAGTCGGCCGCCTTCTACCGGGACGTCTCCGAACGGCTCGACGCGCTCGCACAGCCCGTTCTCGATCCGTGCGGCTACCTGTTCGTCGCCGACAGCGAGCAAGCCTTGAGCGGCCTCGAGGCGAACGTCGCCCTGCAGAACGAGCTCGGGGTCCCGTCGCGGATCCTGTCGCCGGCCGACGCCGGCGACGTCATCCCGGGCCTCCGAACCGAGGGCATGGCCGGGGCCTCGTTCTGCGCCGAGGATGGCTACTTCGACAAGCCCCAGGGCGTCGTCGAGGCGTTCGCCGCGACCGTGAGGCAGCTTGGAGGCGAGATCCTGATCGGCACCGTCGAGAGCCTCTCGCCCGTGACCGGGGGCTGGCGCGCGACACTCCTGGACGCGCGGCAGCTCGCCGGCGCGCAGGTCGTGGTTGCCGCCGGCGTCGACACCGTTCCGCTTCTCGCCCCGCTCGGCGTCGAGCTGCCGATCAGCCCCGAGACCCGGTTCCTCTTCTTCAGCGACCCGATCCGCGAGCGGCTCTTCGAGCCCCTCGTCGTCGCCCCGGAGCGACGATTCGCCGCGAAGCAGCTCGCGAACGGACGCGTGCTCGCAAGCGACCTCGGAGCGGTCGGCGATCCCGAAACCGGTCGGGCCGGCTGGCTCGCAACGGTCGAAGCGGGGATCCACTCGCTGCTTCCGATCCTCGAATACGTCTCGTTCCCGGTTCTCGTCGACGGTGTCTACGACGTCACTCCGGATCATCAGCCGATCCTCGTCGAGGCGCCTCCCCACGGAGGCCTCTGGGTGGCTGCCGGTTTCAGCGGCCATGGCTTCATGATCGCCCCGGCGATCGGGAGGATCGTGGCCGCTGCCGTGTCCGGTGACCGCGATCCGGTGCTCGAGCAGTTCTCGCACGCTCGCTTCGAGCGAAGCGAGCTCGTCCTCGAGACGCAGATCGTCTGACGTGGCCGTCCTCGTGCGGAAGATCGAGGCTCGTGCACGCCCGGCCAGGGTGCTGATCTTCGACGGGCCGGGGGTGTCCGTCGACCCTTCGACGATGGCGCTGTACGCGAAGCGCTGGGAGGGCTCTCTCGGCGTCTCGATCCGTGTCGCCGCGTCGGAGGGTGGAGATCCCGCGGCCGAGCTGCTGCGCGCCGCGGAGGGGATCGATGTCGCGGTCGTCAACCCGGGGGCCGCGGATCTCGTGGACGTGCTGCCGCCCGAGATCCTCACCGCGTTCGTCGGCTTCTCGTATCCGGGCACCCCGGCGGTGCGCTTCGATCGCGGCCCGATCGAGGACATCGCCGGCCGCACGCTCGACGGGTACCGCTGGGCGCTCAAGTACCTCCTCGCGTGCTGCGAGTGGCCGCTCTCGATCTACCGGTACGGGGAAGAACGCGACCAGGTCGCCGAGCTTCGGCTGCCCGAGGGCGCCGGCCCGCATCCGGTGGTCGTGTTGATCCACGGCGGAGCCTGGAAGGCGATGTGGCGCAAGGACCTCATGGCCTCGATGGCGGTCGACTTCGCGCGGCGTGGGCTCGCGACCTGGAACGTCGAGTTCCGGCGCCTCGGCGGCGGCGGCGGCTGGCCGACGACGTTCGACGATCTGTCGAGCGCGATCGGCGCGCTATGCGACGTGGCCGAGGAGGTCGGCGTCGACTGCGCACGCTCCGTCTTCATCGGACACTCCTCCGGCGGCCACCTTGCCCTCTGGGCGGCCGCGACCGGAAAGACACCGCTGCGCCCGGCCGGCGTCGTCTCGCTCGCCGGCCTCAGCGATCTCGTCGAGGGGGCGCGGCGCCGGATGTTCGGCGGCGACAACACGGCGGCCGAGTTGCTCGGCGGCCTGCCCGAGGAGGTACCGGAGCGGTACGCCTCGGCCTCGCCGCGCGCGCTCCTGCCGCTCGGCGTGCCCCAGACGCTCGTCCAGGGGCTCGAGGATCACCTGCAGGATCTCGTCGACCAGAATCGCGTCCACGCACGCGCGGCAGACGCCGCCGGCGACACCGTTCGCCTCGTCGAGATCGAGGGTGCAACCCACATGGACCTGATCGAGCCCACGTCGCCGGCCTGGCCGATCGTCGCGGCAGAGGTCGAGCGCTTCCTGTCGTAGCGCGGCGCCGCGGCGAACGGATTGGCCCGCAGCCGCGCGGCGCAACGGGCTGCCGTCCGGCTTCGTTTTGTCGAGCCGGCGCTCCTCGACGAGCTCGCTCACGGCTCGGTGGGCCTGGCGAGCGCCGCGTCGGCTCTTTGTTCGAGCCGTCGTTCGTACCCGTTATGCTCGGAGCCCGGGGGTGGCAATCAAACTCGAGCAGAGGGAGTTCCTATGGTGAGGTTCCGGCGATTCGTGTTCGGAGCGATGGTCGTCAGCATCGCATTCGGGGCAGCTACGGCGAGCGCCGGGCGGGCCGTACCGGCCACGGCAGCGGCCGGTGTGCCGTGCTCGACCTCGGCCACGCTCGGCTACATGGGCCCGACCACCGGCCCGGTCGCCTCGATCGGCGAGGAGCTCAGAGACTGGCCTCTCTTCTACGTCTCGCAGTGGAACGCGACGCACAAGCTCCAGATCAAGATCGTGGAGGGTGACGACCAGTTCGATCCGTCGCAGGCCTCGACGATCGCCCAGCAGTTCGGGTCGAACTCGTCGATGCTCGGCGTGCTCGGGCCGGGCTCGAGCCCCGAGGTCCAGGCCGCGGCACCGCTCTTCAAGCGGGCCGGAATCTCCTACATCGCCGCCACCGCGACCAACTCGACCCTGACCAACGGGACGTTCGGGCACTTCTTCCGGATCGCGCCGCCGGACTCGGTCCAGGCATCGACCACGGCCAACTACATGATCAAGGTCATGAAGGTGAAGAGCGTCGCGATCTTCGACGATCAGAGCGCCTACAGCAAGCCGCTCGCGGACTCGGTCGAGGCGCTGCTCAAGAAGGGTGGAGTCTCGGTCTTCCGCAGCTCCGTCTCCCCGACGGCGACCGACTACTCGTCCACGATCACCACGATCCCCGGCGGCACCCAGCTCGTCTACACCCCGTTCACGAACCCGGCGAGCATGGAGCTCTTCGGCCAGCAGATGGTCGATCAGTCCAAGAACATCCCGATGTTCGCGGGCGACTCGGGCTATTCGAGCAAGTTCCACATCGCCGGCGCGCGCTTCTCGACCTTCGCGCCCGACATCCGCGACCTGCCGGCGGACAAGGCGACCATCGCCGGGTACTTCAAGAAGGAGGGCTCGAACGCGCCGCTGACAACCTACGGCCCGCCGTCGTACGTTGCGGCTCAGATGATGATCGCGGCCGTCGCGAAGGCGTGCTCGGACGGCTCGGCGACGCGGGCCGAGGTCAACGCCGACCTGCACAAGGTCACGCTCAAGAGCTCGCTGCTCGGGCATCCGATCAAGTTCACGGCAAAAGGCGAGGATGCCGGCGCGCAGTTCGTGATCTTCCAGATCGGCAAGGACGGCAAGCCCGTCGTCATCCAGAAGTAAGCGTTTCTCCGAAATCTCGAACGGGCGCGTCCGGCACCGAAGCCGGGCGCGCCCGGCGTGCTCAATGAACTGGTCGCAACTCTTCCAGCTAACCGTCGACGGGCTGACGCTCGGCTGTGTGTACGCGCTGATCGCGCTCGGCTACTCGATGGTGTACGGCGTCCTCAAGCTGCTGAACTTCGCCCACGGGGACGTCTACATGGTCGGCGCCTTCATCGGGTACTTCATCTACACGAGCTTCGGTGCTCCCTACACGCCGTCCGTGCCGTTGATCCTGCTGCTCGTCCTGATGCTGACCGGCGCGATGCTCGGATGCGGACTCCTCGGGGTCGCGATCGACCGGTTTGCCTACAAGCCGCTCCGGAACGCCCCGAGGATCGCGCCTCTGATCACCGCGCTCGGCGTCTCGTTCCTGCTCGAGAACTCGGCGCTGCTCTGCTTCGGCGCCCAGTACCGGAGCTACAACACCTATTCGCTCGACAACGGCAAGTTCTTCAGCGAGGGGATCCACTTCCACGGGCTCAGCATCTCGCTGATGCGGATCCTCGTGATCGTCGCGGCCGTGATCATGATGATCGGGCTGACGGCGTTCATGCGCTACACCCAGATCGGGAAGGCGAGCCGGGCGGTCGCCTTCGATCGCGAGGCGGCGGAGATGATGGGGATCAACGGCGACCGCGTGATCGCCACCGTCTTCTTCATCGGGTCGGCGCTCGCCGGCGTCGCGGGCGTCATGAGCGGCGTGATCTTCCAGAACGTCTTCTCCTACATGGGCTTCGAGGCCGGCCTGAAGGGCTTCACCGCGGCGGTCGTCGGCGGTATCGGCAGCATCCCGGGCGCGATGTTCGGGGGCGTGTTCCTCGGGCTGACGGAGTCGTACGCCGACGGCTACCTGCCGCAGGGCTCGACCTTCACCGATGTCTGGGTGTTCTTCGTCCTCGCCGCCGTGATGCTCCTGAAGCCGACGGGCCTCCTCGGAAAGGCCGACATCAGGCGCGCATGAGCATCTTCGAGCCGCCCACCCCGCGGCACGACCCGCCACCGTCCGCCGCGCGCGCCCGTGCCCTCGAGCTCTGGGCGAAGACCACGCCGGTCGGGCGCTTCACCGTGCTCGTCGTCGGGTGCGCCCTGCTGCCCGTGGTCGTCAGCTCGGACTACATCGTCCGTGTCGGCGTGAACACCCTGATCTACGCGCTCCTCGCGCTCGGCCTGAACGTCGTCGTCGGCTGGGCCGGCCTGCTCGATCTCGGCTACGTCGCGTTCTTCGGGTTCGGCGGCTACGCCTACGCCCTGCTCTCCTCGAACCAGTTCCACCTGCACTGGCCGGCGGTCGCGAGCGTGCCGCTGATCATCGCGGCCTCGGCAGTCCTCGGCCTCCTGATCGGCCTGCCGTCACGGCGCCTCTTCGGCGACTACCTCGCGATCCTCACCCTCTTCTTCGGACAGGCGTTCGTCACCCTCGTCTCGAACGCCGACCGCATCACGCCGTTCGGCTTCAGGTCGCCGGTCAACTTCACGGGCGGCCCGAACGGGATCAACGGGCTCGACAACATCCATTCGTTCGGGATCACGGTCTCCTCGGTTCGCGGGTACTTCTATCTGTCGCTCGTGGTCTTCGTGCTCGTCGCGGCCGCGCTCTACTCGGTCAACCTCTCCCGGACAGGCCGCGCATGGCGATCGCTCCGCGAGGATCCCCTGGCGGCCGAGCTGATGGGGATGCCCGTGAACCGACTCAAGCTGCTCGCCTTCATGTTCGGCGCGGCGGTCGCGGGGCTGACAGGGACGATCTTCGCCGCGCTCCAGGTGGGCGTCTTCCCGGGGAACTTCGAGATCCCGCTCCTGATCATGATCTACGCGATGGTGATCCTCGGCGGCGCCGGGAGCATGACCGGGGTGATCGCGGGAGCGGTCACCGTCAACGTCGTCCTCGAGATCCTGCGCACCCCGGATCCCTCGAGGATGGTCTTCTACGGGGTGATCGTCGCGGCGCTCCTGACCTTCATCCGGCCGTACGTCCGGCTCGCCGCCATCGTCGTGGGCACGGCCGTCTTCGGCATCGTCGTGCACCTGATCGTCACCCGCCTCGCGCCCGCCGCAACCCAGGGCACGCTGCCCGGGGGCGGGACGCTCGGCAGGGTCATGGATCACTGGGTGATCCTGCTCACGAACCCGAGCACACCGGGGCACATCGCCTATGCGGGGCTGCTCGTCGCGGTCGCGCTCCTGACCCAGGTCAAGGGGGTGTGGCGAACGATCCTCATCGTCCCGACGCTGTACGTCGCGGCGTTCACGTGGGAGAACGTCCTCGTCGACAACCCGAGCGTCGCCCGCCTGATCCTGCTCGGCGCCCTCCTGATCGCGCTGATGAACGCGCGCCCTCAGGGTCTCTTCGGCACCGCACGCATCGAGATCGCGTGATGCCCGAGCCGGCGGTGCCGGACTGGGCGGCGATCCGTGAGGACTACCCGGGCGCCGTCGGCGCTTCCTACTTCGATACGGCCTGCATGGGGCTCCCGAGCGGAGCCGCGGAGCGCGCGGTCAACGACCACGTCGCGATGCTTCGCGACCCGGCGGGCGGGGCGACCGACGTCACGATCCGGATGCTCGAGCAGTTCGCGGCGGCCCGAAGCGCCGCGGCGGCGCTCGTGGGAGCCGCGCCCGGGCAGATCGCGCTGACGCCGAGCACCGAAGCGGGGATCGC
The DNA here is from genome assembly GCA_035552175.1 of Gaiellaceae bacterium. Lineage (GTDB taxonomy): Bacteria > Actinomycetota > Thermoleophilia > Gaiellales > Gaiellaceae > PALSA-600. The sequence continues at coordinate 8,880 of DASZLW010000073.1, forward strand.
CACGATCGCCTCGGCGCTGCGACTCGAAGCCGGGACGAACGTCGTCGCCTCCGATCTCGAGTTCGTCGGCACCGTGCTGCCGTGGAGATTCCTCGAACGTCGTGGAGTCGAGTTGAAGCTCGTCCCGCACCGGCGCGGAAGCATCGCGGTCGCCGACCTCGAGGCGGCGACCGACCACCTGACCCGCGCGGTCGTCGTCAGCTCGGTGCAGGAGGTCAACGGATTCCGCATCGATCTCGACGAGTTGGCGCAGATGTGCCGTGGCAGGGGCCTGTTCTCGGTCGTCGATGCGATCCAGCATGTCGGGCCGCTCGCGCTCGATGTCTCGGCGACGGCCGTCGACGCGGTCGTGCTCGGAGGGCACAAGTGGTTGTGCGCCCCGTTCGGGATGGGATTCCTCTACACCTCGCAACCGCTCCTCGAGCGCCTGGAGCCCTCAGCGCACGCGTTCATGACGGCGCTGCCGCCCGTGGGGGGCTGGCGCGACTATCTCGAGAGCCCGGACCGGCGCCCCGACGACCCGCTCGAGTTCCCGGCCGGCGCGGAGAAGCTCGAACGCGGGGCGCTCGGCACGACGCTTGCCGCCGCCGGGCTTGCGGCATCGATCGAGTCGCTCCTGCGGATCGGCCCGGAGGAGAT
>DASZLW010000074.1:0-5073 GCA_035552175.1 Gaiellaceae bacterium
TCAACAGACGGAGGATCGATGAGCAAGCTGAAGCTGAACATCACGATGTCGATCGACGGCTTCGTCGCCGGTCCGGACCAGTCGTTGGCCCATCCGCTCGGCGTCGGCGGCGAGGAGCTCCACGGCTGGCTGGTTCCGCTCAAGGCGTTCCGGGAGAGCCATGGCGGGGAGGGCGGGGAGGTCAACGCGAGCACGCCGTTTGCCGAGGACATCCTCGGCGGCGCCGGCTCGACGATCATGGGCCGGAACATGTTCGGAGGCGGTCCGGGCCCCTGGGACGAGTCGTGGAAGGGATGGTGGGGAGACAACCCGCCCTTCCACCATCCCGTCTTCGTCCTCACCAGCCATCCGCGCGAGCCGCTCGAGATGCAAGGCGGAACGACGTTCCACTTCGTCACGGACGGGATCGAGTCGGCGCTCGATCAGGCGCGGGCAGCAGCCGGGGACAGCGAGGTCTCTCTCGGAGGTGGGGCCTCGGTCGCGCAGCAATACCTTGCAGCGGGTCTGCTGGACGAGGTCGTCGTCTCGATCGTCCCGATCCTGCTCGGAGGCGGGGCTCGGCTGTTCGACAACCTCGGAGACGTGAAGCTCGAGCAGGTCGAGGCGGTCGAGGCGCCCGGGGTGACTCACATCCGATACGCCCGGGCATAGGCTCGTTACCGGGTCCGCGTGCGGGAATCACGAGCTCGCAGTTGCCACCGCCGCTTCTCGTCGCGCCGGAGCTGGGCGTCTGCTCGGACGGCGATCGATCGGAGCTCGCGCTGTAGCTTCAGCCAGCTCGCGTGGCGCTCGCTCGAGAGCTCGCCCGAGCCGAGCGCGGCCTTCACGGCACAGCCGGGCTCCGTGTTGTGCGAGCAGTCGCTGAATCTGCAGCGCAGCACGACCTCCTCGACGTCGGCGAACGCGTCCTCGACGCCGCCGTCCCAGAGCTGCAGCTCGCGGATCCCCGGCGTGTCGATCACGACACCGCCGCCCGGAAGCACGATCAGCTCGCGGTGCGTCGTCGTGTGACGACCCCGGTCGTCTCCACGCGTCTCGTTCGTCGCCATCAGCTCCCGGCCGAACCAGCGGTTGACGAGGGTCGACTTGCCGACGCCGCTCGACCCGATCAGCACCGCTGTCTCACCGGGGCCGAACCGCGCGCGTATCGCGTCGACGCCGTACCCGGAAACCGCCGAGACGACGTGGACGGGGACGCCGAGCGCGACCGACTCGACGGATGCCACCATCTCCCGCGGATCGTCGACGCGATCGGCCTTCGTCAGCACGATCTCCGGCGAGGCACCGCTTTCCCAGAGCGCGACGAGATACCGCTCGAGGCGGCGAGGGTCGAGATCCGGGCCGAGCGACGACACGATGAATGCGACGTCGACGTTCGCCGCGAGCGTCTGGGGCTCAGATGTCGATCCGGCAACCTTGCGGACGATCGCGCTGTGTCGCGGAAGCACGGCTCGCACGAGCCCGTCCCCGAGACCGACCCAGTCGCCGACCGCGACCTCGGTGTTTTCGTGCACGAGCCGCCCGGGCAGGCGGGTGCGGACGACCTCCTCGGCCGTCTGCACGTCGAACGCGGCACGGTGCGCCGCGATCACGCGCCCCGGCACGAGGCCGGGTTGCAAGTCGTGGGCGCGCTCCGGTGTCCACCCGAGCGCCCCGAGATCGAGCTCTGACAAAGCAATGCTCCTTTTTGGGACGTGAAGACAGGACGGCACGGCGGCCGCCTCCAAAGGGAGCTACGCCCGTCGCGCGGCTAGTCGGTAGCGAAGACCGAGGAGGCGGCAAGCACAGTCATCATGTGAACGACCTCCTCTTCACGGAAACGGGACGCCTCCAGAGTACCATCGGCTGCGCCGTTCCTTCGATCATCGCGCCGCGAAAGGGAGTGACGCCGTGCAACGGAATGTGATCAAGCTCGGGAGAAACGTCCTCGTGCTCGGTGCCAACCTGGCAGCGTCTCGTACCTCTCCTTTGACCTGGATGCGCAGCGTTCGGCTCGCACAGGAGGCGATCAGGAGGGGCGCCCAGCAGAAATGGGGGGAATTCGCTCCCCTGCTCGCACTGGCGGCGGCAAGAGAGCCCGCTGCGATTCTCGAGATCGGCTCCGCGGCGGGCGGCAGCTTCTTCGCATGGTGCGATATCGCAAGAGCCGACGCGAAGATCGTCGCGATCGATCTTCCGGGCCTGTACGGCGATGCCCAGCCGACCGAAGACAGCCTGCAGGAGTATGCAAAAGCAGGTCAGGAGGCCGTGATCCTGTGGGGCGACTCACATGATCCGGCGGTGGTGCAGCAGGCGCGGCAAATCGCCCCTCGGTACGACCTGATCTTCATCGACGGGGATCACTCGTACGACGGAGTGAAAGCCGATTACGAAACGTACGCGCCACTCGTCCGGCCCGGGGGTCTGATCGCGTTTCACGACATCGTCGAAACGACTCTCTCTGCGGAGACTACCGGCGGGCCGATCGAAGTTCCGCGTTTCTGGGCGGAGCTCAAGCGGACAGCCCGGCATGCTGAGTTCACCTCGCCGGACGATCGTGGATGGGGCGGAGCCTGGGGCGGTATCGGTGTGATCTTCGTCTGAGGCCGCAGCGCCTCGGCCCTGATTACTCCTTCGAATCCGTGTCCTCGGTTGCGCCTCGGGTCGGCACGAGTAGATCGTGCTGACGGTGCGCCAGCTCGCGCTCGCCGGGCGTGAGGTCCGAGGTCTTCACGGGCGTGACGAGCGTCCAGTGCCGCCCCACCGGGCACCGCTGAAGTCTCCACGGGCCGAGGCGGATGGCTTTCAGCGATACGCCGGGCAGCCAGATCGTCGTGAACACGTGGCCGCACCGGCAACGCACGACGATGCCGGCGCCGAGCAGCGAGCCGCGACGTCGAGCCACCATCGCAGCCTCGGCGAGCGTGAGGCCGAAAGCGACCGCGACGGCCCGACGATGATTGCGTTTCACTCGGGGAGAGATGTGCGTTCGCCGGCGCCCCGGAGGCGCCGGGGGCGAATGCGGCGGTAGAGCAGGAAGAGCAGCGGCCACTCCTGGGAGACGAGCGCGGCCCAGGTCAACGCCTTGCGAACCGGCAGGCCCCGTGCACGGGCGTCAAGGAAGACCCACCCCGCGGTGGCCGAGGCGACGCTAACCGCGACAAGAAGTACTGCCAACCCGATCCCGCTCACTCGTTCGTTCCCTCTATCAGGAGTCGGCGACGGTTGACGCCTGCACCGAGCGTTGCCGCGGTGTCCGGCCGGTCGACGCGAACCGTGTCTGCCTGGTTGACACGAGCCATGTCTGCGAGCTCGGTGACGATGTCGGCAAGCACGGACGTGGTCAGCGAGTACACGAGCTGCCGGCCGTGACGCGTCGCTCGTACCAACCCGGCGGACGAGAGAACCGCCAGGTGGCGCGAAACCGAAGGCCAGGACATGGCGAACTGCTCCGCGATCGCTCCCGCCGGCAGGTCGCCCTCGCGAAGGAGCTTGAGAATCTGGCGCCGCGTCGGATCGGCGAGTGCCTTGTAGCCGTCGATCCGCGTCATGATTTGAAGATTAGCATAACAACTAATAGTTGCCGCGACCTGGACGAGGCCGTGACCGGTGAATGAGGGGCCAACGGGATCCACCGGCGGGCCCCGACGGCAGTGAGCCCGTCCGCTGAACGCCTTGCTGTGCATCTCGGTCGAGGAAGTGGCGAGGAGCGGCGAAAAGGGTACGTTCCCCGGATGGGCTTCGATCAGTACCACGAACCTCCGGAGGAGCTCTCGCAGCCGACCCGGACGCTCGCCCGGATGTTCGCTTCGCTGACCGAGGAGGCCGAGGCGATCAACTGGTACGAGCAGCGCCTCTCGGTCGAGCAGGACGAGGAAGGACGCGCGATCATCGAAGACGCGCGGCATGAGGAGTACAAGCACTTCGCGATGGATCTCGAGTTCCTCCTGCGCCGGCGTCCCGAGTGGGGCTCGATCGCCCGCGGGATCCTCTTCCGCGACGGTGAGATCACCGCGAACGCGGACGCCGCCGAAGAGGGAGAGGCCCCCGGCGGCGAGACTGCAGCCGGGGACGAGTCGCTCGGCATCGGCAGCCTCCGGCCACGGGCGGGACGATGAGCCATCTGCTCCGCCGCCACGCGCCGATCACGTCCGAGGGGTGGGCCCGGGTCGACGAGGAGGCGCGCGAACGCCTCACGCCCTCGCTCGGTGCCCGGCGGCTCGTCGACTTCCTCGGCCCGCACGGCTGGGGCCACTCGGCGACCAACCTCGGCCGTGTCGGCTCGATCGGAGCGGACGAGGAGGGAATCGAAGCTCGCCTCAGGAGGGTGCTGCCCGTCACGGAGCTTCGCGCGCCGTTCCTGCTCTCCCGAGATGAGCTCCAGGCAGGTGACCGTGGCGCGGAGGACATCGACTTCGGCCCGCTGGACGAGGCCGCCCGGCATCTCGCACGCACCGAGAACATCGCGGTGTTCCACGGTTGGGAAGCCGCTCAGATCACGGGGATCGTCGAAGCGAGCCCGCACGCCCCGCTGCCGCACGGAGGTGGGCCGGACACGTTCCCCGCCCTCGTCGCGACCGCCGTCGAGCGGCTCCTCAGGGTCGGCATCGGCGGGCCCTACGGGCTCGCGCTCGGAGTGGAGATGTGGAGCGACGTCGTCGAGACCTCGGAGCACGGCGGTTACCCGCTCCTGCGCCACCTCGAGCAGATCACCGGTGGGCCGACCGTGTGGACGCCGGGCCTCGACCAGGCGGTCCTCGTCAGCCTGCGCGGCGGCGACTTCCTGTTCGACTGCGGGCAGGACGTCAGCGTCGGCTACCAGACCCACGACGACCGGAACGTCGAGCTCTACCTCGAAGAGACGTTCTCGTTCAGGGCCGCCACTCCGGAGGCCGCGATCAGCCTCAGCAGGAGCGCCGGCACCGCACCGGCAAGACGCTCCCGGACGAAAACCCGGTAGCCCCTCCGAGGGCGCGCGCTCGAGAGAGCGGGCGCGGGGTCGTGCGTGGCTCGGTGAACGGCCGCCCGAGATCCGAGCCGCTTTACGTTCGCCGTCGTCTCCCTCTCGGTCTCCTGTCCGATTCTTTCCAGCGT
>DASZLW010000075.1:0-4504 GCA_035552175.1 Gaiellaceae bacterium
CGACTGGGCGGAGCTCCAATCGCAGGAGCCCGGCCCGGGCCGGTGGCCCTGAGGGGCGCGCGCCGCGAGATCCTCGAGCGCGCCAAGTTCCGACTCGACCAGCTGACGCTCTACCCGCGCCCCGTACGGATCGAGCGCGTCTACGTGATCGCCGTTCGACCGCTCTTTCGCCTCCCGTGGTTTCGCCGCTTCGACGGCTACGCCGCCTGGGGCATGATCCTCCTCCGCGAACCAGGGCTGTTCGCGGACGGTGACCTCGTCTGCCACGAGCTCTGTCACGTCTGGCAGATGCAGCACCGCCCGGTTGCGATGCCGCTCTCCTACCTGCGGGCCGGTTACGCCGAGAACCCGTACGAGGCCGAGGCCCGCGCCGCGGTCGAGGCGACCCGTGGCTGAGGAGCGGCGCCTCTCGACCGGTGCGCTGCTCCGGCTCACGAACGGACCTGCGGCGAACACCGTCATCTGCGTCAACGGCGGGCAGGCCACGGAGTTGCCGGGCACGTGGAGCTCGACGCTCGAGTGGCTCGTGAAGCGGATGGCGCCGCGGTTCCCGGAGCTCGCCTTCGCGGAGGTGCGCTACCGGATCAAGTCGTGGAAGCAGCTCGAGTGGTGCGTCGAGGATGCCCGCGCCGCGATCGACGAGGCGGGAGGCGAGCGCACGCTCCTCGTCGGCTTCTCCATGGGCGGGGCCGTGGCGATCTCGGCCGCGGACGCGCCGACCGTCACGGGCGTGCTCGGACTTGCGCCGTGGATCTTCGACCGGCTCGAGCTCTCATCGCTGCGCGGATCGCGCCTGGACGTGCTTCACGGGTCGCTCGACCGCTGGCTCCCGGGAATCCCCGGTGTTTCGGCGACGCTCTCGCGCCGCGGCTTCGATCGCGCGCGTGCTCTCGGAGTGCCGGGGAGCTACGAGCTGATCCACGGCGGCGTGCACGGGCTCGCGCTTCGAACGCGGACGGGCTTGCTCCTCCCGCTGCCGTGCGCCGGCGCCTGGACGAAGCGGATCGCAGCTCAGCTCGAGACGTTCGCCGGCTGAGCTTCGGGCCGGACGCGCCTTCGATCCATCTGGGCCTGGCTCGGGAGCCGGACGTTCCAGACGAGCCCGACCTTCTCGAGCCCGCGGATGATCCACCAGGAGATGTCGAGTTGGTAGCGGTGGAGGCCGTGCCGTGCCGAGGCCGGGAAGGCGTGGTGGTTGTTGTGCCACCCCTCGCCGAACACGAGCACCGCCACGAGCCAGTTGTTGCGCGACTCGTCGCGGGCCTCGTAGTCGCGGCGGCCGAACATGTGGCAGATCGAGTTCACGCTGAAGGTCGCGTGCTGGTACAGGAAGATCCGCACCAGGCCGCCCCAGAGGAGCCCCTCGACGCCGTAGCCGACGCCGCCGATCGCGTAGCCGATCGCGAACGGGATCCCGAGCGTCGCGATCACCCAGAGCAGGTACAGCCGGTCGATCGTCCGGATCATTCGATCCTCGTAGAGATCCTTGCCGTAGTGGCGACCCTGTTCCATCCCGAGGTTCGTGAACATCCACCCGACGTGCGCGTGCACGAAACCGGCAAGCATCCCGCCGACCCCATCGCCGTGGCCGGCGTGCGGCGAGTGTGGATCGCCCTCCTGGTCCGAGAGCGCATGGTGCTTGCGATGATCCGTCACCCACTGGGTAAGAGGACCCTGCATGGTCATGCAGCCGAGGATCGCCAGGGTCGCCTTCACGGGGGCGCGCGCTTCGAACGACCTGTGCGTGAAGAATCGGTGGAAGCCGATCGTCGTCCCGAAGGCACAGACGAAATACATCCCGCCCATGATCGCCAGGTCACCGAGGTGGAAGGCGACATCCCAGAGCGCGCCGGCCGCGGTGACGACGCCGAGCGGCGGGACGACGACCGCGATCAGGGTGACGACCTGGCTGATGCGGCTCGTTCGGTTCCGCACGGTGCCGAGGGCGACCGGAGTGGGGACGGGGACGTCGCTCACGAACCAATATTCGCACCTGGACGAACTTCGGTTGTGCGGGTAGCGATCGTCGGCGGCGGAATCGCCGGTCTCGGTGCGGCGTACGTTTCCCGTGGCGGACGGTGACGGGTGGCAGCAAGGTCTACGTCGGTGCGCTCGTCGATCGGCTCGGCGCCGGCGGGATCACGCGACTTCCGGACGGCGTCGAGCTGCGCGACCCGGCCGGCGACGTGGAGCGCTTCGATCGCGTCGTCGTCGCAACCCACGCGGACGAGGCGCTCGCCCTGCTCGAGGATCCGAGCGAGGAGGAACAGCGGACGCTCGGCGGGCTCGCGTACACCGTCAACGACACGGTGCTTCACACGGACTCGTCGTTTCCTGCCGCGCGCACGTGCTGCACGCGCCTCCTGGAACTACCACACCGGCGACGACGGGCGGCCGGCGTTGACCTACTACCTCAACCGGCTGTAGCGGCTCGATGCGGAGCGCGACTACTGCCTGACCCTGAACGAGGACGTTCCCGAGGAGCCCGTCCTCGCCCAGATCGCGTACACGCATCCGCTGTACACGGTCGGGACGCTCGCCGCCCAGGAATCCCTACGGCGGTTGTCGGGAAAGCGGAACACGCTCTACGCCGGCGCGCATCTCGGGAACGGTTTCCACGAAGACGGCCTCGCGTCCGGTGTCGCCGCCGCCGCCGCCCTCGGGCTGCGGTGGTGAGGTCGGCGCTGTACGTCGGCACGGCTGCCACTCTGGCTGAAGCGCGTGCCGTTCCATCGCAAGCCCAGGTTCGTCGCGGGCAAGGGCTCGGTGCGGCCGTGAGCCAGGGGGCGGGCGGCTGTGACACTTCCGTGACGGTGACTGTCCCCGGATGTGGCCCGAAGAGCCACCCCGATTTGCAGGGCTTTGACACTCCCGACACACGTTCGTTGCACTTCCTTGACGGTGACTGGCCCCGGACGTGGCCCCTCGGGACACGCCGGAGAAGACCATGACCGAAGGGACGCTCGCACGTCATCGGGCTCACGATCTCCTCCGCGCAGGCGAGCTTTGCCCGCGAGCGCATCCGGGCCGGCGGGCTCGACGACCGGATCGAGATCGTCGAGCAGGACTAGCGCATGCATCAGGGCTCGTACACCGAGGTGGCGTCGATCGAGATGCTCGAGGCGATCGGCGAGCGTCAGTTCGGCACCTACTTCGCGACGATCGATCGGCTGCTCGAACCCGGCGGGAAGGCGTGCCTACAGTCGATCCTCGTCCCGGACGATCGCTGGAACCGCTACCGCAAGAGCCCCGACTGGATCGAGCGGTATGTCTTCCCGGGCTGCCTCATCCCCCCTCTAGGCGCACTCGCGACGGCGTCTGCGGCAGACTCGCGGCTGATGATCCACGAGGTCGAGGAGATCGGGCCGCACTACGCGGAGACCCTGAAGCGCTGGCGCGAGGCATTCAGGGCCCGCGTCGCGGACGTCCGCGACCTCGGATCCGACGCCCGCTTCGAGGGCACCTGGAACTTCTACCTCGCCTTCTGCGAAGCGGGTTTCCGGACGCGCTTCCTCCGGGACGTGCAGCTCACGCTTTGCCGCTCGAACGCCGGATGAAGCGCCCGCTGCTGATCACGTTCCTCGAGCTGACGTTCTTCCGCGTCTGGTTCTCGAGGCTCTACCGGGTCGAGCTCCGCCATACCGACCGGATCCCGCCGGACGGGCCCGCGATCCTCGTCGCGAACCACGAGTCCCTCGTCGATCCCTGGTTTCTCAGCCTGTCAACACCCCGGCCGGTCAGGTACATGGCGAAGGCGGAGCTCTTCCGCCCTCCGGTGCTCCGCACGGTCATGAAGTGGTTCGGCACCTTCCCGGTCGAACGAGGCTCCGGCGACCGTGCCGCCGTCGGTCGTGCAGCCGATCTCCTCGCCGAGGGCCAGATCCTCGGGATGTTCCCGCAGGGCACCCACAGGAAGGATCGCCCGAGGCCCTGGCTTCGGGGGGCAGCGCGCCTCGCGATCGCGACAGGCACGCCGATCATCCCCGTCGCGATCGTCGACAGCGAGGGCGTCCTCCGAACGCACCCCGTCCGGCTCGGCCGTCCGCGCGTCCGCGTGATCGTCTGCGAGCCGATCGCGGTGGAGAAGGGTGCGCACACGATCGCTGCCGCGAAGGAGCTCACCGCGCGGATCGAACGGGCCGTCGAAGACGCGCGATGATCCACCACCGCTACGAGATGCTCCTGTTCGTCGGGGCGGGCGCTGTCGTCCTGCAGGCCATCCTCTACCTGGCTTAGCGGCGAACGAGAGATGCCACGGCTGTCGACGCCGGCTGGGGCTTCTCGCTTGCGGCGACCGCGGTCTTCGCGGCGATCGCGGGGCCGGGCGACAGCTCGCACCGGATCCGCGTCGGCATTCTCGGCGCAGCGGGGAACGGGCGCGTCGCCGTCGTCGTCCTCCGCCGCTTCGGGCACGGCGAGGACGGCCGCTACCGGGATCTCCGCGAGCGCTGGGCGGCGAGAGGTCGCGAGCAGCTCAGCTTCGCGATCTTCTACCCGGCGCAGG
>DASZLW010000076.1:0-2395 GCA_035552175.1 Gaiellaceae bacterium
CGTCGTCTCGCATCTGCCGCAGCGTGTCGGTCAGGTACGGATCCCAGTTCCGGTTGCCGAAGTAGACCGGCAGGCGGATCTCGTGGTCGGCGAGCTCCGCCTCGAGCGCGGCGATCAGCGCGCGGTTCTGCTGGTTGATCGGACTGACGCCGCCGAAGATCTCGTAGTGGTGGGCGACCTGGGCGAGCCGTTCACGAGGGATATTTCGGCCGCGCGTGACGTTCTCGAGGAACGGGATCACGTCGTCCATTCCCTCCGGCCCGCCGAACGAGACGACGATCAGTGCGTCGTAGCCGTGATCGTCGAGGCGCGCGTCGGCGCCGTCGGCCGGCTGCTTGCGGGTGGTGGCATCGCCCATGCCGCCACGGTAGCCGCGGCTGAACGTGTACGGGCGGGCATGGCGCGTGACGGGGACGGGCGCTCGAATCGGCGAGCTGTCCCGGGCCGCGAGTTACAGGGCGAACTCGGTGCGAAGCGCGGATTCGAGCCGCTCGGCCGCGGCGGTCAGGTACAGCCTGCCGATCTCGGCGGTTCCCTCCGACGGGCGCCACAGGACCCCGCTCTGCGCGATGATCTCCGGCGGCGGGGGAACGACCTCCCACGTCGGCTTCCGCTCGGCTGCGTCGTCGGCGATCCGGTCGGTGCGGACGAGCTCGGGGTGCAGCGCGAGCATCAGCGAGGTCTCCATGCTCGCTGCGTGCTCGTAGCTCCAGCCGGGGAAGCCGGCCGGGAAGAGCTCGACGAGCTGCGCAGGGGTGAACTCGGGGAGCGGCTTGTCGAGGACGACGATGCGGATGCCGGGATGCTCGCGGGCGGTGAGGTCGGCGGCCTCCCAGAGGTAGCCCGAGTTCTCGAAGTGCCAGTTCTGCAGGCAAAGGCGCTCGAAGCCGGAGCGGGCGAGCGCAGAGAGCACGTCGTGCAACGTGTCGATCATCGTGTGGCCCGAGAGTGAGATCGTTCCGGGGAAGCTCTCGCCGCCGCCGCTCAGGGGCCGCGACTTGGCGCCGAACCGGATCGGCGGCGCGATCACGAGCGAGACGCGCTTCGCGACCTCGCGGGCGATCCCGACCGGGATCAGGCAGTCGGTATTGAGGGGAAGGTGCGGCCCGTGCTGCTCGGTCGCGCCGACCGGCAGGACGACGGGAAGCCCGGCAGCCGCGGCGTCCCGAACCTCCGGCCACGTCATCTCCTCGAGGAGGAGCGGATCCGGCCTGCCGCTCACGTCCACATGTGCCCAAAAACGACGAGGGTCGGGGCCGGCTCCGAGGGGCGGAAAAACCGGTGTCTGACACCAATCGGAGCGCGGAAACCGCCCGAACTGCAGGCATTTCGGGAATCGCGATGCCGCTCGGGTTGGTCGTCTGGCACCTTTTCCACAGCGCTGACAGGCGTCGGAGGAGCAGACGAAAGCCGCCTTTCACGACCACACCGGGCCAAAACAGCCAAGGGTCGGAACCGGTTCCGAGGGGCGAAAACCCGGTGTCTGACACCAAACGGAGCGCAGAAACCGCCCGAACTGCAGGGGTTTCGGGAATCGCGATGCCGCCCGGGCTGGTCGTCTGGCACTTTTTCCACAGCGGAGGATCAGCCTCGCATCAGGTGGGTGACGCGGGCCGTCCACTCGTACTTCGTCGCCCCCGCGACCGCCTTCATCGCCTCGGCATAGGCCCCTCCCGCGAGAGCGGCGAAGGCCGATTGCTCGTCGGCGAACTGGAGGTCGAGCACCCAGTCGAAATCCGCCGCGTCGCCGCCGGCGCCCTCTCCGACGATCGCCGACTCGACGCCCGCCGACCCCGCGAGCCCACGCACGGCCTCGAGAGCATCTGACCGCGAGCCACCGTCCAAGCCGTCTCGCCAGACGAACATCGCCGAGTGCCGGTACCGCCCGCGGCGGTTCGGCGGGTCGCCGTCGTAGCGCCAGTCGACCCTCGCAGTTAGATCGCCCACCGTCACACCCTCCGCGAAGCTCTCCACCGCTTGCCGAGCCGGGTGGCCCTCGAAGGCGGCGAGCGCGGCCTCGTCGGCGAAGTCGAGATGCAGCGCGACGTCGTAGTTGCTCGGCGGGCCCTCCTCGCGGGCGTGGAATCGCGGCGTGCGCTTCCACGGAGGCACCTCGGCGAGCCGCTTCGATCCGCCCGCGATGTCGTCGCCGTAGTCGCCGGCGCTCACCGTCGCACACTCCAGACCGACGAAGGAGAGGGCGCGAAGGAGCCGGGCGCGCTCGTCGCTCGTCGCCAGATCGCGGTAGAGGTAGAGAACGCTCCGCCTCAACACGATGCTCGCCTCAACACGATGCTCGCCTCAACACGATGCTCGCCTCAACACGATGCCATCGCCAGTCCGCCGTTCACGCCGATGACCTGCCCCGTCACCCACGACGCGTCGTCGCTTGCGA
>DASZLW010000077.1:0-11035 GCA_035552175.1 Gaiellaceae bacterium
GTCGGAGCCCGTACGCGAAGTCACCGGGCCACTCATCCTGGAGCACGACCCCCGCGACCACGGCAAAAGGCACGACGAACGCTGTCCGCGCGAGCAGCGCGAAGCCGCCCGCGAATGCGAAGGCGAACGGAACGAACCCGGCGGCCCGGCGCGACTGCGAGAGGGAGACGGCGTTCGAGAATCGCACGAAGAACTCGGGGACGAGCATCAGCGCGAGCACGAGCACGGCGCCTCCGAGCACGAAGGCACCCCAGCGGCGGCGCGCCGCGAACCCCGCGAACGGCACGAGCGCGAGAGCGGCGACGGCGACGGCGCCCGTACGCCCCGGCACTCCTGCGGCGAGCCGGAAGTGATGCACCGACGTCACGACGAGCTCGTTGCCGTAGTGCCGGAGCGTCGTCAGCTGCGTGCTCTCTTTTGGGTTGTGGGAGATGGTCTCGTCGACGATCGGCTTCAGCCAGACGACGGTGAGCCCGGCGGGAACGATCGCGGCGGCGAGCGCGGCGGCGGAGCGGCGCCACTCCGGCGCACGGACGACCGCGTACGCGCCGAGCGGCAGCAGCGCGAAGAGCGCGTAGGTGGGGTGGATGAGAGCGAGCGCGCCGAAGCCGGCGCCGAGCGCCACGAGGTCGGCGCGGCGTCCGCTTTCCGCGAAGGTGAAGAAGAGCGCGAACGCCGCCGGGACGAAGAGCTGCCGTGACGAGGTCGCAGGGAGGGCGAGCGAGACGTACGAGCCGCCGTGACCCGCCGCGAAGCAATAGAGCGCGAGCGAGGCGAAGACCACCGAGAACCCGCCGCCGGAGGAGCCGAACACGGCGACCCCCGCCTCCCAGGCGACGACAAGCGCGATCGGCACGAGCAGCGAGGCCTCACGATGCACGACCACCGAGGGGTCGAGCCCGGAGAGCTTCGAGACGAGCGCGAGGAAGGCGTGCCAGAGCGGGAACGCATAACCGGGATGGAGGCCGCCGTGGGCGAGCTCGTCCACCGATCGCAGGTGCAGGTGGCCGAGATCGTCGAGCTTGCGCACCCGGGCCTCGTGGAAGAGCGCGTCGCCCGTCACCGCTCCCTCGACCTGCCAGAGCAGGAGCCCGAGCACGACCCCGCCCGCGAACACGCTTCCCCGGCCGAAGACGGGCTTCCGGGCCCGCTCGGCCCACACGTTCCATCCCGCTCCCGTCGAGGCCTCGACTTGTATCGCCTGCTTCGTCCCCGGCTTGCCCGCGACGAGCGCCACGACCCCGATCCCGGCGAGAATCCCGGCGGCGAGCCAGATCGACCCGTGGATCGTGAACACCACCGCCCAGGCGAGAAAGAGCGCCGCGAACGACCAGGCGAGCGACGGCGAGCTCCCACGCTGACCGAGCGAGCGAGCGACGAGCCGGCCCGGCAGGAGGACGAGCCACGTCGCGAAGGCGAGCCGGAGGTATTCGCCGATCACGCGAGCAGCTCCCGGACCGAGCCGGACCCCAGGAACCTGGCGCCCTCTCGGTAGGCGCGCCCCCGCTCGCCCCGGAAGGCGAGTGCCCGCGCCCGGAGCGACCAGAGCAGCAGGCGTCGGGCGCGCTCGGCCTCTCGCATCCCACGGTTCTTCTCGAGAAAGCGAAGGATCCCGCGCAGGTTCTCGGTGTAGAGGCGGCCGCCGTGCGAGGCTCCTCCGAGGTGCACGACGTCGGCGTCCGGGGTGAAGAGCACCTTCCATCCGGCCTTCCGGAACCGGAAGAGCCAGTCGGTCTCCTCGCTGAACATGAAGAACGCCTCGTCGAAGAACCCGACCTCGGCCGCAGCCGCCGCGCGCACGAGCAGCGCCGCACCGAAGAGCGACTCGACCTCACGCGACTCGTCGTGGGCGAAGCCGCCGCCGTAGAACGCGTTCAGCGCCTGCGACCCGGGCGCCAGCTTGCGCAGGAAGAGGTACTCGGTCGCGAGCCGCCACGTCGTCGGGTCGCCGCGCACCGAGCGCTGCAGCGACCCGTCCGGGTTGGAGAGCCGCGGCCCGACTACGGCTGCCGCGGGATGCGCGTCGGCGAACCCGGCGAGCCGCTCGATTCCCTCGCCGACGACCCAGGCGTCCGAGTTGAGGAGGAACCAGTACGGCGTCCCGGCCGCGAGCATCCCGGTGTTGTTGCCGCCGCCCATCCCCCGGTTCTCCTGCTCGATCACGGTCACGGCGGGGAAGCGCTCCCGCACGAGCGCGACGGTTCCGTCGGTCGAGCCGTTGTCGACGAGGATCGTCGCGTAGCCCTCGACGGAGGCGAGGCACCGCTCGATGTGGCCGGCCGCGTTCCAGGTGACGACGACGACCGTGACGTCGTCACGCATCGGCGACGGGCACCGGCTCGCGGCGGAATCCCTCCAGGAGGATCACGGCGAGGCCCGGCAGCGCGAGCAGGAGCGTCATCAGGAAGAACAGGAACCCGGTCGCGAAGGCCCTGTCGGCGTTGATCCCGAGGTTGCCGAGGAAGCTGACGAAGAACGCTTCGCGAACCCCGAGCCCGCTGACCGTGAAGGGGACGAGCATGACGAGGAAGAGCAGGGGGCCGAGGACGATGTACGGCCGCAGCGAGAGATCGATCCCGACCGCGCGACCGGATGCCCAGATCGCGAGGATGCGCGAGAGCTGGGCGAAGACGGTGATCGTCGCGACCGCGAGAAGCGTGCGGACATGGTGGCGATAGCCGTGGATTCCCTCGTAGGCCGCCCGCACGGGCCGCTCCACGCGGGCCCGCCGAAGGAGCGGCACCGCGCCACGCAGATGCCGGCGGAGCCGCTTCGAGAAGACGACGACCCCGGCGGCGATCGTCCCGACGACGAAGAGCGCCTCGACCCAGAGGTAGGCCCCGATCGAGTAGCGGCCGATCGCGAGCAGGAAGCCGACGGCTGCCAGCACCAGGGTGACGGCGCCGCCGATCGCGCGCTCGATCAGCACGGAGCCCGCGATCGGCGAGCCGAACCCGGGATGGCGGCGGCTCGTCTCGTAGATCCGGGACGCGTCGCCACCCACCCCGGTGGGGAGCACCTGCGCGACGGCATAGGAGACGAAGTAGGCGCGCGTGAGCCAGGCGATCGGCTCGCGAACGCCGCGCACGCGAAGCAGGAGCTGCCACCGGCGCGCCTGCGGGGGGACGGTGACCACCGTGAGGAACGCAGAGAGCGCGAGCCAGCTGACGCTCGCGGTGGCGAAGATGTGCCCGGTCTTCCCGAGGTTGATCTTCCAGAGGATGTAGCCGGCGGCGAGACCGGTGACGACGAGCGTGCCGCCGAGCCGCACCCAGCGGTTCTTCAAGCTTGCGACCACCCCTTCAGCCTACGAGGTGACGAGGGGGACTGCGCCGGGCGACCATCGCTCTGCCCCTCCTCGGCCGCGACCCGCGACCATCACTGCGATGACACGAATCGGATCCGTTCGGACGCCGCATCCGCCCGCGTATGGGCCTCGGACGCCGAGGATCCGGCGGCAAGGACGAACCCTGCGCGGTCCGACGCGCGGCGAAGCGGGCCGAAGCTCCATCCCGGCTCGCGGAAGATCCTGGTGGCCACGACTCCCTTCAGGCCCTGCGGCACCTCGACGGACTCGAGCCGGCCCGGCGGCGCGACCAGGAAGCGGACCGCTGCGCCGCCGGCCATCCGCTGGAACGCGCCGCGGATCTCGCTGGCCGCGACCGGCCGCCCGAGCGCCGAGCCGAGCGCGAGCCGGTTCAGGTCGATCCCGGTGACGAGTGCGACGAGCTCGGCATCCTGGCCGCCGCCGAGGCGCGCGGCCACCTCGATCACCTCCGGCCCTCCGCGGCTGATCCGCAACTGGGTCAACGACGGGCCCTCGACGATCCCCACTGCCTCGACAGCCCGCCGCGCCACCTCGACGGCAGCCTCCTCGTGCTCGGACGGCCACGAGTAAGCGAGGGGCACGCCGAACGCAACCCCGTGGCCGGAGCTCCGGTCGGTGACGGCCAGCGGCACGAAGTCGCCTTCGGCCGAGAAACCGGTGACCATCACGTCCGGGCCCTCGACGAACTCCTCGGCCAGCACGGCGCCTCCACGCGAGGCGGCGCGCGCCTCAGCAACCGCGGGCGCGAGCTCGGACGGCTCCGAAACGAGGGAGAGACCCGACCGACCCGTCCGGTCGGCGGGCTTCACGACCACGGGGAGAGCGAGCTCGAGAGCTCCATCCTCGGCCGAGACGACCTGCCACCGTGGTTGCGGGACGCCGCCCCGCGCAAACGCATCCCGCTGGCGCAGCTTGCTCGTCGCGACCTGCGCCGTCGCGGGCGAGAGCGGATGCCTGAGGCCGGCCTTCTCGGCGATCCGGGCGGCGACCGCGACGGCGGCGTCCTTCCCCGGCGCGATCACGCCGTCCGGCATGAGCGCCGAGGCGAGCCGCTCGAGGGCGGGCTCGGCGTCCGTCGCGACGATGCAGCGACTGTCCGCGTAGGCGAATCCCGGCGCGCTCGGATCGCGGTCGCAGACGGCCAGCCAGATCCCTTGCCGTCGCGCTGCCTCGAGCAGCCCGAGCTGAGCCGGGCCCGCTCCGAGGACGAGCAGGCGGGGAGTCTTCTCACCGGGTTCGAACGCCACCGGCGCATTGTCGCGCCCGAGGGCGACGTTGGTCAGCGTTCGCCGAGGATCAGCAGGTAGTCGGAGCCGATCCGCGCGGTTCCGTCGCCGGCGCGGTTGTGGCGCGCGACGAGAGCCGAGAAGTCCGAGACGAACTCGTCCCAGCGCCCTTGCGGCTCGAGGATCTCGCGGGCGACGACGAAGACGCCGAAGTCAGTCGTATAGGCCTCGACCATCGCCTCGACCGACGGGTACTCGAACTCGACCGTCTCCTGCGTGACGGTCACCTCGAGCCCGGCTGCGCCGAACATCTCGTGGATGTGCGCCTCGTCGCCCCACTGGGGCGGCACCTGTGCCCCCGGCGGTGGAGGGGGCAGGAACCGGCCGGTGAGCTGGAAGAGCTCTCCCGCCATTCCGTTCAGCGTCCACGTCGTCATTCCGAGCCGGCCTCCCGGGCGGCAGACGCGGACGAGCTCGGAGGCCGCCTTCGCGTGGTCCGGAGCAAACATCGCTCCGAAGGTCGACGTGACGCGGTCGAAGCTTCCCTCGGCGAACGGCAGCTCGGCGGCGTCGCCCTCGATCCACTCGATCTCGACGCCGGCCTCGGCGGCACGCCGCCGTCCGTGCTCGAACAGCTCCGTCGTGATGTCGACGCCCGTCACCTTTGCGCCCCGGAGCGCAGCCGGGATCGCGATCGTTCCGCCGCTCCCCGTGCCGACATCGAGGAGCTCGAGACCGGCCTCGAGCCCGATCCGATCGAGGAGGACCTTTCCGACGGGCGCGATCAGCGAGGAAAAACTGTCCCAGTCGCCCGCAGCCCATGGAGCACGAGCACGCGCCTCGTCGTTGCCGGCCATGGCGCGACCGTAACAGACCGCCGCTCCCGATGGAAGCAAGTCCCGGGCATCGAGCGGACCGTGCTCGATGCGACCCGGCGAAGCTGTCACGCGGCCGCCTCGAGCTCTCCCACGAGCTCGGCCGTTTGCGCGCGGACGGTGCTCCTTCGCCTGATCAGGAACGAGGCGACCGATCCGGCCGCGACGATCGCGGCGCCGACGTACACGGCCACGCTCATCCCGTGTACGAAGGTGTGGCCCGTGCGGTAGCCGCCCTCCTGGGCGAAGATCGAGGCGAGGACAGCGACGCCGAGGACGCCCCCGAGCTCCCGGATCGCGTTGTTCGCACCCGAGGCCTGACCCTGCTCCTCGACCCGTACCGAGGAGAGCACGACGTTCGCGACGGGCGCGAAGAAGAGCGCCATCCCGGCGCCCGAGAGCGCGAAGGGCGCGACGACGTCGACGTACGGCAGGGTCGGCGAGGAGATCGCAGCGATCCACGCGAGACCGATCCCCTGCAGCGCGAGCCCGGCGCCCATCAACCGGTGGCCGCCGATCCGGTCGGAGAGCGCGCCGGCGATCGGAGCGATGATCATCGGCATCGCCGTCCACGGCAGGATCCGCAGGCCCGAGCCGAGCGGCGAGTAGCCCTGCACCGTCTGGAAGAACTGGGCGAGCAGGAAGATCGAGCCGAACATCCCGAAGGAGAAGAAGAGCGAGGCGGCATTCGCGAGCGCGAACGTCCGGTTGCGGAAGAAGCGCATCGGCAGCATCGGGGCGGGCGCACGGAGCTCCCAGAGCACGAACAGCGCGAGCACGGCAGCACCCGCCGCGATCGAGCCGACGATCTCGAACGAGCTCCAGCCGACCGAGTTCCCGCGGACGAGACCCCACACGATGCCGAGCAGGCCGATCCCGGCGAGGGCGAGCCCGGGCAGGTCGAGCCGATTCCACTCACCGCGCGACTCGTCGAGGCGCAGGAGCACGAGCGGGATCAGCACGAGCCCGATCGGCACGTTCAGCCAGAAGATCCACTGCCAGGAGATTCCGGAGACGACGGCGCCCCCGACGAGCGGCCCGAACGCGACTGCGAGGCCCGTGATCCCGCCCCACGCGCCGAGCGCGAGCCCCCGTCGCTCCGCCGGAACCGCAGCCGAGAGGATCGTCAGCGTGAGCGGGATCACGATCGCTCCGCCGATCCCCTGCAGCGCACGTGCCGCGTCGAGGAAGCCGATCGAGGGCGCGAGGGCGGCGGCTGCGGAAGAGGCGGTGAAGACGGTGAGCCCGATCGCGAGCAACCGCCGCCGTCCGAAACGGTCGCCCAGCGCTGCACCGGTCAGGAGCAGCACGGCAAAGGTGAGCGTGTACGCGTTGACCGTCCACTCGAGCCCGCTGAGCCCGGCGCCGAGGTCCTGCCGGATCACCGGCAGGGCAGTCGTCACGACGAGGTTGTCGAGCGTGACCATGAACCCCGCGGCCGACGTGATCACGAAGGCCCAGAGAAGCGTATGATTGCCCTTTATTTTGTGACTCATCACTAACCTCCTCTCGAAAAAACTCAGCTTGGTTTGCAGCCCCGCGTCAGACGATCGGCCCACGGCTCGGCGCTCTCGCCGATCTGTTCCATGGAGGCGAAGACGTTCAGGAGCATCCCGGTCGCGAAGAACCCGCTCAGGACCTCGGCGTCCGCACCCGACACCCGCTCGGCGTAGGCGACGAGATCGCCGAAGCCGGCGCGGACGACCTCGCGGAGCTCCGGATCGTCACAGGCTGCGTACGCCTGCATCTGCGCACGCAACCGGATCGGGTCGGCTGTCAGGCGCTCGACGTAGGCACTGCCGATCGCGTCCAGCGCCTCCTTCCCACGGAGGCCCTCCGCCGCCCGCTGGAACATCTCAAGCGTCTCGCGGAAGCAGCGGGCGACGACCGCCCTGAAGAGCTCCTTCTTCGTGCCGAAGAGGCGGAACACGTACGGCTGCGAGATGCCGGCAAGGCGGGCGATGTCCTCGGTCGACGCGCCGTGAAGCCCCCTGGCCGCGAACTCCTGCAGCGCGGCATCGAGGATCTCCTCGCGGCGAACGTCTTTGGTCTTACGCTCCGCAACGGCCATGAGGCCGTAGGTTAGTGATGACTCACAAGTTTGTCAAGGGCCGCCGCCACGCGATCGAGCTCGGAGTCGGTGAGGCGCGTGTGGAACGGGAGCGCGAGCGCTGTGCGGAAGGCGTGCTCGGCGCCGGGGAACGGACCCTGGTCGCGGTAGGCCTCGAGGAGCTGGAGGGCGAAGGTGCCGATCTGCCCCTCGATCCCCTGAGCGCGCAGCGCGGCCAGAACCTCGTCGCGGTTCTCGACCTGGATCACGTAGGCCTGCCAGCCGTGGATGTCGCCCTCGTCCGCCCGTGGAAGCGTCACGGGCAGGTGCGCGAGCCGCTCCGAGTAACCGGCCGCGAGCCGGGTGCGCGCCGCGAGCAGCTCGTCGAGCCGGCGGATCTGCGGCAGCCCGACCGCACAGAGGATGTCCGAGAGGCGGTAGTTGAGGCCCGGCGCCGGCATGTCCGCGTTCGCGAGGGAGCGCCAGCCGTGGTTCCGGAACTCCGCGACAGCCGCGGCGACACCCTCGTCGTCGGTCGTCACCGCACCGCCCTCTCCGGTCGTCACGATCTTGCGCGGATGGAAGCTGAGGCAGGCCATCAGTCCGAGCGAGCCGCAGGCGGCCCCGCGGTGCCGGGCGCCGAGGGCCCCGGCGGCATCCTCGACGAGCGGCAGCGAGGGCAGCTCCTCGAGCCGCGCCGGGCGGCCGAAGAGGTGGACGGCGAGCAATGCCTTCGTCCGCGGGCGGACCTCGACCTTGCCCGGGTCGATGTTCATCGTCACCGGGTCGACGTCGACGAGCACCGGCTTCAGCCCCGAGAGCGCGACGACGTTCGCCGTCGCGGGGAAGGTATACGCCGGGACGAGGACCTCGTCGCCGGGCTCGAGCCCGAGGGCGACGACCGCCAGATGGAGTGCGGCGGTGCCGGAGGAGACGGCGAAGGCGTGCCTGGTCTCGCAGGCGGCGGCGAGCTCTCGCTCGAACTCGGCCACGAGCGGGCCCATCGTGAGCATCCCCGTCTCGAGCACAGCCGCCACCGCGGCGAGCTCCTCGGCGCCGACATCCGGCCATGCGAGCCGGATGCGCTCTAGCTCTTCTGCCTGTACCACTCGATCGTCCGCGAGAGGCCGTCGTCGAGCTCGACCCGGGGCTCCCAGCCGAGCGTCTCGCGGGCCTTCTCGACGTTCGGGATCCTGAGCTCCACGTCGACGTAGTCGAGCGGGGCGAACACGATGTCGCCGGAGCAGCCCGTGAGCCGTCTGATCCGCTGGGCGAGGTCGTAGATCGTGACCGACGAACGCGGGTTGCCGATGTTGAACGCCTGCCCGACCGCCTCGGCCTTCTCGAGGCACGCGAGGACGCCGCTCACCATGTCGGTCACGTAGCACCACGCGCGGATCTGCGACCCGTCGCCGCGCACCGTGAGGTCCCGGCCGCCGAGTGCCGCCTCGATGAACGCGCGGATCGCGCCGCCGCCGATCTGGCCGGGCCCGAAGACGTTGAACGGATGGACGGTGACGGTGGGAAGCCTGAGCTCGTCGTGGTAGGCATGCGCCATGTGCTCCCCCGCGAGCTTCGAGACGGCGTAGGTCCAGCGCGCCTCGCCGACCGAGCCGATCGTCGAGACCTGGCCTTCCGTGACGTTGTACGCGTGCGTCCCGAACACCTCGCTCGTCGAGAAGTCGACGAATCGCTCCAGCGTCGAGGCGGTGGCAAGAGCGGCCTCGAGGGCGTTGTAGGTGCCGATCACGTTCACCCGCATCGTGCGTACGGGGCTCTCGAGCACGGTCTCCACCCCGGCGATCGCCGCGCAATGGACGAAGTGAGTCGCGCCGGCGGCGAGCTCCCGGAGGCGCGGGCCGTCGAGGACGTCGCACTGGTGGAGCGTGAAGTTCTCGTGTTCCGCGAGGTCCGTTCCGGACAGCGCGTCGCGATGGAGGTTGTCGATCGCGATGATCTGGTTCGTGTCGACGAGCTCGCGCGCGAGCGTGGTCGCGATGAACCCGGCGCCGCCGGTGATGAGGATGCGTTTGCCTTCGAGCATCGCGCCGAGTGTAACGACGCGTTGTCGGGCGCCTTACGGAAGACCAGGAGATACGGTCGCCGCGCGCCGGTACCCGCGAAGGCGCCACGCCCGCAGCGTGAGCCGAAGGCGGTTGCTGCGCCTCTCCGACGGCAGCACGACGACCTGCTCGGGGCGCCACGCCGGAAGCTCGGAGGACGCGTCGCGGCCGAACCGGTCGCGCAGCCAGTCGGGCTTCGGGCCGATCAGCATCGGCTCGAGCCACGGGTCGAGCCGCTCGAGCGCCTCGTCCACCCTGGCGTCGAACGCATCGTCCCCGGGCGCGCGGCCGACGAGGATCACTGCACGGCGACGAGGCTCGACCCGGATCTCGGTCCGCGCCTCGCAGCCGAACCACCGGTGGCGCTCGTGCACGAGGTCGACGAGGAGCGTGTACGTCCCGGCTGCATCGGGCGCCTCGAACGCAAGCGGCACCCGGGTCGACCGACCCGGCGCGACCTCGTGCGGGAAGGCTGTCCGCGCGCCGGGCTCTCTTCCCTCGAACCGGTAGCCGAGGCGAATCTCGGGCAGGCCGGCCTCCCCCGCGGGCCACGTCTCGGTCCCGAGGTTCGTGACGGTCACGTCGATCTTCCGCCGCTCGCCGGCAACCGGTCGCGGCGAGGTCGCGAACTCGATCCGCGCGGCGTACGCACTCTCCGGGATCGGCCCCGCAGCCCAGTGCTCGTCGACCTCGTCGCGCGTCGCGACCCGCAGGGCGGGCTCCTCGCTCGGTGCGATCTCCGGTGCGTGCCGGACCCGGTCGATCAGAGCGAGGTCGGCGGGCGGGATCGGTGCGATGCGCAGGCCGTCGCGCATCTCGGGTAGGTAGTAGGCGATGTTGAAGGGAAGCCCGCCGAACCGCAGGCCGGGCCGAACTCGCTCGTAACGGCGGGCCTTCTTTTCGCGATCCGGCCGGCTCACGGCGAGAAGATCGAGGTGGTAGAGCGGTGCATCGAGGTAGGCGTGCGGGCCTGCCGCCCGGATCGGGACGTGCATCACGCCGGGAAACCGCACCGCGTCGGGTCGCATGAGCCGGAGCTGCCAGTCGGGAGCCCACGGCTCGTCGAGCAGCCATCCGTCCTCCCAGAGCCACCGTCTCGGGAGCCAGGCGTGGGTGAGCGCGTCGTCGGGAGCGGCAAGCGCCTCGAGGAGCGCGGGGCTCGGCACCTCGTCGTCGTCGATCGTGAACACCCAGTCGCCGTGGGCGAGCGAGTGCATCCACGCCCGGGGGCGTTCGACGGGCTCGCCGTAGGGGTACCGGACGAGCTGGTCGCAGAGCTCGCTCACCGGGCCGAGCAGCCGGGTGTCGACGCGCTCGTCGAGCGCGACCACGATCTCCGTCGCGATCGGTCGCAACAGGTGGAGCAGCGCCGCGAGCCGGGCGGGGGGCCCACCCGAGAGGCAACAGACCGAGAGCACGCACGAACGATACGGCGAGTAGCATCGCGGGGCTGTGAAAACGGTGCTCTTCGTCGGCGCGGGTCGCCACCAGAG
>DASZLW010000078.1:0-5425 GCA_035552175.1 Gaiellaceae bacterium
GCGACGGTCGCGTTCGCGGTCCCGTCGTTCAACGAGGGCGCCGGGATCGTCCACACGTTGGAGTCCCTGGCAGCTGCGGCCTCGGCCTGCGGCCTGCCGCAGACCGCGGTCCACCTGAGCGACTCCTCGGCGACGTCCGAAACGGTGGACAGCGCAAGGGATTGGGCCGCCGACCGGGCCGGCGTCGAGCTCTACGTCGATCGCAGCGAGACCCGCCGGGCCCAGAAGCTCGCCCTGAACGTGATCTTCGACCGCTCCGCCGCGGACATCCTCATCGTCACGAACGCGGATGTGATCTTGCCCCCCGAGGCGGTGTTCACCCTCCTCTGGGATCTGACGCGGACGCCGCAGCCCGACATCGCGGTCGGAATCGCAGCCGCGGATCCCGGGGCGAAGGCGCTTCGCTATCGCGCCTCTGCGTGGCAGCTCGGAGTGGTCGGTCGCTTCGCCTCGTCGCTGCCGGATGACGCGCGGCGTGCCGACGGCGCGCTCTGGGCCGCATGGCGGCGGTTCTACTCGACGTATCGCTACCCGGTCGGGTCCGGCTCGATCGCGGACGACGTCGAGCTCCTGCGCCACGTCACGAGGAACGGGATCCCCGTGTTCAACTCATGGCGCGCCCGAGCGTACAAGCTGCCGGCCGGATCCTTCCACGACTTCAGCCTCCAGACGAAGCGATCCGACCACGTGCTCGAGGGGCGGAAGCGCCGGCCCGGGGAGCTCCGGGCGGCGCTCCTAGAGGGCGCCCACGACCCACTCGGCGCGGCCTGTTACGCGCTCGCCCGGGCGGCGACGGCCCTCGAGGGGCATCGCGGGAAGGGCGCGGTCACGGAGCACTGGGAGCCGGGGGCGACGACGAAGCGCTGAACCGCGGCAGGCCGACCGACGCCGCGAGGAGCACGGCAGCGGTCGCGATGCTGACGGCGAGCAGCGTCCGCGGGGACGCGTGCGCGAACGCGTACACCGCTGCCTGCGCGATCGCGCCCCCGAGCAGCAGCCAGGAGGTCCGCGTCTCGCCCCGACCCAGCCGGTAGACGAGCACGACGTTCAGCAGCGCGTAGAGCGTCATCGCGATCCCGAAGAGCCAGAGGAGCGACGCGGCTCCCTGGTACTTGGCCCCGAAGGCGATCCGCACGATCAGGTGCGGCGCCACCGAGTAGATGGCGGTGATCCCGATGCAGACGACGGCGGTCGCCGCGAGGCTGTTCGCGAGCAGGCTCCGGGTCGAATGACCCGCCGAGGCGCGCGCGGAGACCTTGGGCAGCAGCACCGTCACGATCGCGACCGGGAGGTAGAGGATCACGCGGCCGATCAGCGACGCCCCTCCGTACAACCCGGCCTCGTGCGAGGTGAACGCCGCCTTCGCCGCGACGACGTCATCGGTGGTCAGGCACGTGACCGCCAGCATCCCGGCAACGACCGGCAGCAGTGCAACGACCTCGCGACGGCGCATCGAGGGACGCCAGACCGCAAGGGGACGGAGGCTCGAGCGAAGCGCGACGAGGGGAATCGCGAGCCCGAAGACGGTGGCGGCGAGCGTCGCCGCCATCACGCCCGCCACGCCGAAACCTGCGCCGAGCGCGATCCCGGCCAGCCCGACCCGCACGAGCACGGGCAGCCCGATCGCGGCCGCCACGAGCATGAAGCGGTGTGCGCCCTGTGCGGCTCCGATGAGCACCGGCCCGAGGAACGACGGTGCCGTGAGCAGGACGGCGAAGACGACTGCGGGGACGCTCGAGATCGAGAGCGCCGACCCGATCAGCGGTGACACAGCGACGAGCGCGAGCGAGAGCACGGACCCGGCGATCAGCATCGCTCCGCCGAAGGCCGAGACGTAGCCGTCGTCGTTCAACGTCCGTCCGAGCGCGCCGGCGGTCGCGACGTGGCGCGCGACGAAGACCTGCGCCCCCGCGAGGGGCAGGGTGAGCACCGCTCCGACGGCGGTGAGCGTCGCCACGTCGCTGTAGGACGCCGGTCCCAGCGAGCGTGCCGAGATCAGGTGGAAGAGGTAGTTGCCGAAGTTCTGGAGGCCGACGCCGATGAACACGATCCCTCCGGCGCGGAGGCTGCTCATCCCGGGCGGGCTCGGGGTCACGCTCATGTGGCGAATCCCCGTGCCACGAGGTCGTCGACGATCACGTCGGACGGATGCGACCCCGGAAGGTCGCTGCGCCGGCGGTGGACGCCGGGATCGACCAGGAACGCGAGCAGCGCGCCCACGTCGTATCCCGAGAGCACGACGTTCTCGCCGAGCCCCTCGCGCCGTTCGGTCCGCTTGCGATGGACGAGGCACGGGAGATCGAGGTAGTAGGTCTCCTCCTGAGAACCGCCGCTGTCGGTGACGAGAAAGCCGCTTCGCCGCATCACCGCCACGAAGCTGAAGAAATCGAGGCGCGGGATCGGCCGGATGCCGCCTCCGAGCGAAAGACCGTGCTTCTCGAGCGCGGCGATCGTCACGGGGTGGTCGATCCAGAGGATCGGCCGCCCGCAGCCGGCCAGGACGGCGATCGTCTCCGCGAGGAGCGTGCGGTCCCGCAGCAGCTCGAAGCGGTGAAGGCTGGCGATCCCGAAACCGTCGTCCGGAAGCTCGATCGGCGGCTCCAGGTCGGCGGGGACGAGCGCGAGCGCATCGCGGATCGTGTTCGACCCCGTGTCCACGATCGTCCCGCGGCGCAGGTTCGACGCGGGCCATGCGCCGGGGGCGTAGAGGATTCCGGCAATGCGGGAGGTGGCGCGCCGGTTCAGCTCCTCGGGAAACGGATTGAGGAGGTCGAAGCTGCGAAGGCCCGACTCGATGTGCGCCACCGGGAACCCGAGCGTCCGCCCCAGGATCGCCCCGTAGAGGGAGGTCATCGTGTCGCCGTGGACGAGCACGAGCGGCTTCCCGCTGCCCGCGCGCAGGCGGCGGCGAAGCTCACCCCGTCGTCGAACGAACCGGGCACCCACACCCGCCGCCCAGCCGGGGATGTCGCCGTTCGACCGCAGGTCGCGGCCGGCCGACCCGCGACCGAGCCACAGGTCGACCGGCGGCAGGCGGGCAAGCTCGAGCAGACGCGGGATCTGAAGGACCTGCTGGCCGCTCGAGGCCTGGACGAATGCGATCTCGCGGTCACGGAAGCGAGTGAGCACCGGCATCAGCTTGATCAGCTCGCCGGTCGTCCCGTAGATCGTGAGGATCACAGACGCGCCCGCACGAGCAGCCCGAGGCCGCGCCACATTCCGGCCACGTGCGCGGCTGCATAGAGCGGGGTCACCCAGGCCATGGTGGCCGCATCGCGTGGGCGCCGCTCGGCGAGGGAGAGTGCGGCGCCGCCGGCGCCCGCCACCGCGGCGGCGGCAACCACGACTGCGGGCGAGCGACGGGCGACCAGCACGCAACCGGCACTCGACACGAAGAGGCCGATGAGGATCGGGAACCACGCAGACTCCGGACGTCCGTGTCCGTCCACGAAGACCGTGCCGCGGTGGAAGGCGTGGCGAAGGAACCCCCGGAGCTCGGTCCGCGTCGAGTAGGTGCAGCGGAAGCCGGGCGAGATGTTGATCGGCTGTACGGCCGCCAGACTGCGGAGCACCGGCGCGTCGTCGTTCGCGTTTCGCAGGTCGTCGTATCCCGACCTGAACCGCTCGAATGCCTCGAGGAGCATCGCTCGCGGCGCGAAGAGACAGGTCGTGCCCTTGGGGAAGCGCTCGAAGTCGGCGAGCCCGAACGAGGTCGTCCGGGGCTCGCCGAAGTAGGTGCGGAACGCGCGGCGTGTGAGGACATCCCAGAAGACGGCATATGGACCGTCCTCGCGGTCGATGTCGACGTGCCCGTTCCAGATCTCCCGGCCCGGCTCGAGATGCTCCTCGACGAACCGCAACGCCCCTGGGTCGAGGCGGACGCGGCTGTCGAGCAGCAGGCAGTACTCGCCCCTCGCAAGCTCGATCCCGGCCCGCCGTGTCTCGAAGCGGCCGCGGTTCACCTGCCTGCACACGGTCGCGCCTCCGGCCGCTTCGATTGCCTCCGCGGTCCCGTCGGTCGAGCCGTCGTCGACGACGAGGACGTCGGGCTCGAACGAGGACTCCTCGAGCGCGCGGTCGAGCGCGGCGAGCGTCGCGCGGATCTGAGCGGCCTCGATGAAGACCGGGATCACGACGGTGAGTGTCGGCATCAGCTCGGCCCGCGCAGGAAGCCGGAGACGAACGACGTCGCGTAGAACGCGTGCGTGAGCAAGAGACCGGGGACGGCGAGAAGGCCGACCCGGACCGAGGAGAACCTCAGGCCGCCGAAGAACGCCGCGGCGCAGATCGCGAGGAGGTAGGCGGCCCATGCTCCGAGCCAGATATCGGTCCCTGCGCCCCCGGCCAGCAAGAGCGCCCAGCCTCCGAGCGTCCACACCGCGAGAAGAGCGAGCGCGATCGTCGAGCCGCGTGCGGCCGCTCCCTTCCGCGACCGGACGAGAGCGCCCCGCGCTCGGCCGTACGCGCGGATCCTTGCGAGATGTGGGGCGAAGAGCGGCGCCCGCGGGATCGTCACCGACGCCTCCGGGAGGTAGATGGTCCGGCCGTCGAGCCGCCGCACGACCTCGTCGGGAGGTGTCTCGGGATCGAGCTCGAGGAACCGGTCGCGGCGCACGAGGAACGACGTCGCGGGGAAGTCGGAGACGAAGCGGATGCGACCGGGCTTGAAGCGGAAGTTCAGCGAGCCGCCGCCGAGGCGCGACTCGGCGATCACCGCGGCGGCCTGCTCACGATCGGTCCCGCCCGCCGGTGCGAGCTGCGGGGTGACGACCGCGTCGATCTCGTCGCTCGAGAAGAACGGCTCGGCGGCCGCGAGCCAGTTGGCGGAACACCGGGCGCCAGGCTCGAGAAACGCGATGATCTCCCCCTGCGCCTGCTCGGCGGCGGCCCGCCGCGCTGCTGTCCCCTCGGCCTCGACGACCGTCGTCTCGAGATGCGGGCCTTCGGCGGGGCTCCACGATCCGGCGCGAGCCGCTCGATGGTAGTGGCCGAGGATCCGCAGCCGGTAGAAGACCGCGAGCGTGTCGAGGAGCGCGTTCGCCACCGCCGCGGATCGCACTCCCGAGCCGGTGAACCGGTAGTCGAGCTCGATCGGCATCTCCTTCACCCGGCCGTAGCCGAACGCCCGCGAGACGGCGAGGAGCTCGACGTCGAATGCGTACCGCTTCACGAGGAGGAGCGGCAGCACCTGCTCGGCGACCTCCCGCCGGAACACCTTCAGGCCGACCTGGGTGTCCCGGACGTCGAGGCGGAAGAGCACGCGGACGAGCTGCTGGTACATCCACGAGGCAACGACCCGGCTGCGGGGGTAGTGGACGTCCGAGTCGGGATGGCGCTTGGAGCCGATCGCGAAGTCGAGCCCTTCGCGTTCGGCCGCGGCGAGGTAGCCGGGGAGCGCGCCGGGGTCGAGGTCGAGGTCGGCGTC
>DASZLW010000079.1:0-8349 GCA_035552175.1 Gaiellaceae bacterium
ACTGGAAGCGGTAGCCGATCGTCCCGAACCCGGCCCACGTCCCCGACAGGCCCGTCAGACGTTTCCCGACCGTGGCGGTGCCGATCACCGTCGGCCCGGTCGTGGGCACGGGCCTTGATACGGCGTGACCGCTCGATTCGCCTGCGCCTACGAGAATCGCTGCGGTCGCGAGCACCGCAACGGCCAGGAGTCTCTTACGAGCCACCCTCCAAGGATACGGCCCCGGCCCCGGCCATCCTCTCGCCTGCATATGCGCCCATCGGCGCAACCAGCACCGGACGGGACTCGATCAGGCGATCGGGGGCTGCGGGGAACGGCCTACCGCGGGGAAATGGCTGCTCGAGAACAGGCTCTTCGTGGCGTACGCAGTACATCCCGATCGTGAGTGTCGTGCAATGAGGATGATCACAAATCCGTAACATCAGCGCGTCCTACCCTTCTGTTCGGATTTCACACCCGACCCCCCGGTCGGTGGTTCGTAGCAAGTGCCGCCACGGACGGCGGCCCGCCGAGTCTGCGCACGAGACCTTAGAGCAACGTAAGAGTCCCGGGTCGCCTTCGTCCGGAAAATGGACAGACTTCACGCGCGACGCCCCGCCCCCTCTGCGGCGTACCCACGCTTCCAGCGCTCCTCGGCCCCGCGGTGGCCGCCGCATCCGCCGGCGCCACGAGGCCGCCGTTCGGGCGACTCGCCGTACACCAGTTCGCCAAAGGCGGGATGCGTTGTCCGCGGCGCCGGAACGGGTGCCGAGCGCCTGCCGGCGGACCGTGATCGCCGCCATTTAGGAAGCTCTCATGGTCCTCACAGGAGCTTCATAGATTCGGCGGCTCTCATGGGTGCGTGGCCGGTTCTCGTCCCCTCGCCAAGCTCCGCAGAAGCGGCACGGCCTTCGTGCTGGTCGCGGGCGCCGCCGTCGCTGCGGCCTCGGGCGCGTCGGGTGCCGCCGCCGTGGGATCCGACGTGAGCTCGAACTGGGCCGGCTACGTCGCCTCCGCGGGCCTCGACCCGACGACCGGTTCCGCTCAGACGTTCGCGACCGTATCGGGGAACTGGGTGCAGCCTGCAGCCAAGTGCGCCGCCGCGACCTCGTCGACCTCGGCGGCGTTCTGGGTCGGACTGGGCGGCGATTCAGAGAGCTCGAACGCCCTCGAGCAGATCGGCACGGAGTCGGACTGCACCACGAACGGCGGCGCCCGGTACACCGCCTGGTACGAGCTCGTCCCTGCCGGCTCGGTCGCGATCTCGTTGAAGGTCTCGCCGGGTGACAAGCTTGCCGCCTCGGTCGGCGTCACCGGCTCGAAGGTCTCCGTGAAGCTCGCGAACCTCACCACCGGCAAGTCGTTCTCCCGGCTCCTCTCGATGGCCTCACCCGACACGACGTCCGCCGAGTGGATCGCCGAGGCTCCGTCACTCTGCGCGTCCACGAACGAATCGACCTGCCGGCAGGCGGCGCTCACGAACTTCGCGAAGATCTCGTTCTCACACGCCTCGATCACGAGCTCGAGCGGCCACACGGGGACGATCTCGGACCCCGCGTGGTCGGCGACCGCTCTCGAGCTTGCCGGCGGCGGCGGCGGCGGCTTCGGATACGGGCGGTTCGCCGCAGCCTCGTCTGCCGCGCAGGCCCTTCCGGGCGCCCTCAAGAGCAGCGGGTCGAGCTTCGCAGTCACCTGGAGCAGCCAAGAGCAGCAGCATTCCGATCCGGGCTACGGTTACGACCCCGGTTACGGCGGCGGCGGCTACCCGGGGTACTGAACCGTGCACTGCTGAACAGAGCACTGCTGAGCCCCGGACGATGCTCGCGCCCTCACGCCGACCCCCGGCGCCGAACGCGATTCTCCTGCTCGAAACCGCGCCTATCCTCTAAAAGGAGGATGGGTGGAGGTCGAAAAGGATGATCTCCGTCCCCCGTTTGAGGCATGGCGCTCGCGATCTGGGCGCCGATACTCCATCGCATGGCCCGCTCGGTTCGTACGACGATCGGCTTCCTTGCAGCGTTCGTACTGGTCGCGGCGTTCCTCGTGCCAGCGTCCGCGCGAGCAAGCGAGACGAGGCTCTCGAGCTCGCGGAGCGCCACCGCGGCACTCGACATCGGCGTGCTCGAGCAGCTCAACGCGATCCGCGCCGCGCACGGCCTTACGACGCTGACGCTGAATCCGAGCCTGAGCGCGGCCGCCCGCACGCATTCCGACGAGATGCTCGCGGACGGCTACTTCGCGCACGACTCGGCGGACGGCTCGCCGTTCTGGAAGCGCATCCAGGCGTTCTATCCCCAGGGCCAGTTCGGCTACTGGTTGGTCGGCGAGAACCTCTTCTGGACGGCCGGCTCGTCGACGGCCACGCAGAGCATGAACGCGTGGATGGCGAGTCCCGAGCACCGCGCGAACATCCTCGATCCGGCCTGGCGCCAGATCGGGATCTCGGCGGCGACCTCACCCGACGCGCCCGGCGCCTACTCCGGCCTCTCGGTCACGGTCATCACGACCGACTTCGGCGTCCGCCGCTAGTCCGGAACGGACGGGCGGCGCCGCTATCGCGCGGCGGCCTTCGCGGCAACGGAACACCTTTGATCGGGGGTGCGGGGTTGACGTGTACGAAGGTCGGGACGTACAAGTACCTGTGAACGGCAGAGCGCCGACGCCAGGCGCGTGTCGTCGCCGCCGAAGATCGAGCCGATGTGGAGGATCGTTGCAGCTGACTCGTGACACGAATCGGTCCCAGGGCCTCGTCGGCCACCTCGCGGGCGCTCTGTTGATCGCATGCGCGGCGATCGCACTCGCGGGTTGCGGTGGCACGAGCGCGCCCAAGGCGGCGAGCACGACCACGCCGGCCGCCGTCGTCGGCGGAGCAGGGCTGCACGGGATGGTTCCCGACCCGATGCCGGCGAAGCCCGCGTTCACGCTGACCGACACCGCGGGCAGACCGTTTGCTTTCGCGCCGGCGACGTCCGGGAAGCTCACGTACCTCTTCTTCGGATACACGCACTGCCCCGACGTCTGCCCGGCGACGATGAGCTTCCTGTCTGCCGCGATCCGGCAGCAGCCTGCCGCACTTCAACGGAAGATCGCAGTCGTCTTCGTGACCGTGGATCCGACCCGCGACACGGGGCCCGTGATCCGGCGCTGGCTCGACCACTACAGCCGGTCGTTCGTCGGCGTCCGCGGCAGCGACGCGCAGATCGCCGCAGTGGAGCGCCAGGCCGGTATTCCGGTCGCGCCGCCGGCGAAGAAGTCACCGAGCGCCACGTACACGCTCGCGCACTCGAGCTTCCTCATGGCCTACAGCCCGGACGGGCGCGCCCACGTCGTCTACGTGTCGGGGTTCAAAGAGACGGACTACGCCCACGACATCCCGCTGCTCCTGAAGTACACCTGACGCAGGCGCTCAGAAAACGGGCGTCTCGCGCCACGCGCCCCAGACCGAGCGGAACGCGTCGCACATCTCGCCGACGGTGACTCCGACCTTCGCGGCGGCGAGGATCGGCTCCATCAGGTTCCTGTCGTGGGCGGTGGCGTCGTTCCTCAGAGCGGCAAGCACGGGTTCGACCGCTCCGGCGTCGCGTCTCGCGCGGTGGGCCTGGACGCGATCGACCTGTTTCCGTTCGAGCGTCGGGTCGGAACGGTGGAGGGGCGGCTCGGCACTGTCCTCGGCCGCGAAGCGGTTGACCCCGACGACGACCCGTTCGCCGCGCTCGACCTCGCCCTGGAAGCGAAACGATGCATCGGCGATCTCGGCCTGGAAGAAGTTCTGCTCGATCGCGGCGACGACGCCGCCGAGCGCCTCGATCCGCTCGAAGTAGGCGTACGCCTCGCGTTCGAGCTCGTTCGTGAGGTGCTCGACGTAGTAGGAGCCGCCGAGCGGGTCGGCGGTGTTCGTCACGCCGGTCTCGTGCGCGATCACCTGCTGCGTCCGGAGGGCGAGCCGCACGGCATCCTCGGTCGGAAGCGCGAGCGCCTCGTCGTAGGAGTTCGTGTGCAGCGATTGGGTCCCGCCGAGCACGGCGGCGAGCGCCTCGATCGCGGTGCGCACGATGTTCACCTCGGGCTGCTGGGCCGTCAGGGACACGCCGGCCGTCTGCGTGTGGAACCGCATCTGCCAGGAGCGCGGGCTGCGGGCCCCGTAGCGGTCGCGCAGCTCGCGAGACCAGATCCGGCGGGCGGCGCGATACTTGGCGATCTCCTCGAAGAAGTCGAGGTGGGCGTTGAAGAAGAACGAGAGCCTGGGCGCGAAGTCGTCGACGTCGAGGCCGCGCTCGAGCGCCCGGTCGATGTAGGTGAACCCGTCGGCGAGCGTGAACGCGAGCTCCTGGGCCGCGGTCGATCCGGCCTCGCGGATGTGGTAGCCGGAGATCGAGACCGGATGCATGAGCGGCAGTTCCCGCGCGCACCACTCGATCATGTCCGTGACGAGCCGCATCGACTCCTCCGGCGGGAAGATGTACTCCTTCTGCGCGATGTACTCCTTGAGGATGTCGGTCTGGACCGTTCCGCGAAGCGCGTCGCGCGGGACGCCCTGCTCCTCGGCGACGCAGACGTAGAACGCGAGCAGGATCGCCGCGGGCGAGTTGATCGTCATCGACGTCGAGACCTCGCCGAGCGGGATGCCCGCAAACAGGGTGCGCATGTCGTCGAGCGAGTCGATCGCGCAGCCTTCGAGCCCGACCTCGCCGAGCGAACGGGGATGATCGGAGTCGAGGCCCATGAGCGTGGGCATGTCGAACGCGGCCGAGAGCCCGGTCTGCCCGGCGCCGAGCAGGTAGCGGAAGCGCGCGTTCGTCTCCTCCGCCGTCCCGAACCCCGCAAACTGGCGCATCGTCCAGAGACGGCCGCGGTACATCGACTCGTGGATCCCGCGCGTGAACGGGAAGACGCCGGGGTCGCCGAGATCGCGGTCGTAGTCGATCGAGACGCTCGCAGCCGTGTAGAGCGGGTCGGTCTCGATCCCCGAGATCGTCGTTCTGGTTTCCATCAGGAGCCGGTGGCAGGTGCTCCGAGGGCCGCGAACGTGTCGTCGACGATCGTGCCCGCGAAGACCAAGACGGAACCGCCGCGGGCGGTAGGAGCCACTGCGCGGACGATTCGGGGCTCGCCCCGCTCGATTTCTGCGGAGAAGATCTCCGGTGTGCCGCGACCCTTGACGTGTCCCTCGCGGAGTCGGGCCACCGCGGTCTCGCGCTCGGCATCGGATGCGCGCGGTTCGACCGGAAGGGTCACGCGTTACTCGTCGACTCCCGCGACGAGGAGGTACTTGACGTCGAGGTACTCGTCGATCCCGAAGTCGCCGCCCTCCCGGCCGTAGCCGGATTCCTTGACCCCGCCGAACGGGACGTTCGCGTTGCTGATCATCCCCGAGTTCGCCCCGATGATCCCGTACTCGAGGCGCTCGGCGACGCGCATCAGGCGCGCGTAGTCGCGCGTGTGGAAGTAGGCGGCGAGCCCGAAGACGGTGTCGTTTGCGAGCCGGATCGCCTCGTCCTCGGTATCGAACGGCGCGAGCCCGGCGACGGGGCCGAAGGTCTCCTCGTGGGAGATCAGCATTTCCGGGGTGATGTCGGCGAGGACGGTCGGCGCATAGAACGCCCCGCCGTCGAGCCCGTCCCCGGTGAGCCGCTCACCGCCCGACAGAAGCCGTGCGCCGTGGTCGAGCGCGTCGCCGACGTGTTCCTCGACCTTCTCGAGCGCCTTCTCGTCGATCAGCGGCCCCACCGTGACGCCCTCGCGGGTGCCGGGTCCGACCTGCATCCGGCCGACCTTCTCGGCGAGCAGCCGCGCGACCTCCTCGTACACGCCGCGCTGGACGAAGGCGCGGTTCGCGCAGACGCAGGTCTGGCCGGCGTTCCGGAACTTGGAGGCTAGGAGGCCGTCGACGGCCTCCTCGAGCGGCGCGTCGTCGAAGATGATGTAGGGGGCGTGGCCGCCGAGCTCCAGCGACAGGCGCTTGACCTGGCCGGCGGAGAGGCGGATCAGTTCCTTGCCGACCTCGGTCGATCCGGTGAACGAGACCTTGCGGACACGGCGATCGGAGAAGATGGTGTCCGCGACCATTCCGGAGTCGCGCGAGGTGATGAGGTTGACGACGCCGGGCGGGGCGCCCGCATCCTCGATCGTGCGCAGGACGAGCGCTGCTGTGAGCGGGGTCGCGCTCGCGGGCTTGACGACGCTCGTGCATCCGGCCGCCATCGCGGGGCCGAGCTTTCGCGTCATCATCGCCGCGGGGAAGTTCCAGGGCGTGATCGCCGCCGTGACACCGACCGGCTGGCGCAGCACGAGCACGCGGTTCTTCGGGTTCTGTGCCGGCACGACCTGCCCGTAGACGCGCTCCGCCTCCCCTGAGAACCACTCGAAGAAGCTGGCGGAGTACTCCACCTCGCCCGCCGCCTCCGCGAGCGGCTTGCCCTGCTCCGCGGTCATCACGGCGGCGATCGCCTCCTTGCGCTCGCGCAGGAGGTCGGCCGCGCGGCGAAGGATCCGCGCCCGCGCGATCGCCGGCAGTGAGCGCCACGGGTCGAGCGCGGCCGCGGCGGCATCGATCGCGGCCTGGACGTCTGCCTTGCCCGCATTGGGAACGGTGCCGGCGAGCTCGCCGGTCGCGGGATCGGTGACGTCGAAGCGCTCGCCGCCGGCGGCCTCGACCCACTCCCCGCCGATCAGGAGCCGCTCGTCGTGTCCCGCGGCCACAGCCATGCTGAAGACGATAACGCCCATCGACGGGCTCGCGGGGGTCGAAGCCGGGCTGCTTCGAGGTGGGCACTGCGTGTGTCGAGCCCTCAACGCGAAATCCCGGGACATCGGACCGGCCCGGCCGCAATCGGACCGCGCGCCGACCACGCTCCGGACGCGCCCCCGAAATGGGGGAGCAGGCGCCCCTTCTGGAAGGCTAACCGCGAAGCTGTCACATGTCTGTGCCAGAGGTGCGACGGAATTGCAACGACAACGACGCGGCCGGCGAGCCGTTACTCGGCGAGCGCGAATCGCTGGAGCGCCGCGATCACGGTTCCGAGCCGCTCGCCACGCTCGGTGAGCCGGTACTCGACTCGCGGCGGACGGGAGTCGACGACGTCGCGTGCGAGCACGCCTGCGCCCTCGAGCTCGTTGAGCCGGCTCGCGAGCGTCGCGGGCGGCACCGAGCCCAGCATCTGGAGGAACTCGTTGAACCGCAGGGCGCCCTCGTGCGAGGCGACGAGGATCGAGACCGTCCAGCGCCGCTCGAGGAGGTCCGCCACCCGGCGGACCTCCTCGGGGAGGGGCTGACAGCTACGACACCGCATGGAGCTTCGCCGAAGGCTCGAGTGCGAGCTCGAGCACCTCGCTGAGCGTCATCACGGGATGGAACGTCAGCTCGGAGCGGACGTCCTCGGGGATGTCGTCGATATCCGGCCGGTTGCGCTCGGGGATGATCACGTCGGTCAGCCCGGCGGCGTGGGCCGCGAGCGCCTTCTGCTTCAGCCCGCCGATCGGGAGCACGCGACCCTGGAGCGTCACCTCGCCGGTCATCCCGACGGTGTGCTTGACGGGCCGCCCGGTCAGGAGCGACGCAAGCGCGGTCGTCATCGTGATCCCGGCACTCGGGCCGTCCTTGGGGATCGCGCCCGCCGGGACGTGGACGTGGAAGGCCGTGTTCTCGAACGCATCCTCGTCGAGCCCGAGCTCGCCAGCGTGCGAGTGCACGTAGGTGAGCGCGATCCGGGCGGACTCCTTCATCACGTCGCCGAGCTGGCCCGTGAGGACGAGCCCTTCGCTGCCCTGCATCCGGGTGGCCTCGACGAAGAGGACGTCACCGCCGGTGCCCGTGACCGCGAGCCCGGTTGCGACTCCGGCCACCGCCGTGCGCTCGGCGGCCTCCTGGAAGAACCGCTGCTTGCCGAGCGCCTCGCGCACCGCCGGCTCGTCGATCGAGATCGGCGGCACGACCTTTCCGGTCGTCAGCTTCGTCGCCGTCTTCCGCAGCAGCTTCCCGAGCTCGCGCTCGAGCTGGCGGACGCCCGATTCGCGCGTGTACTGCGACACGATCGTCTCGAGCTCGTCGTCGGAGACGGTGACCTCGTCCTCGAGCAGCCCGGCGCGGTCGCGTTGCCGCGGCCAGAGGTAGCCGCGCGCGATCGAGACCTTCTCGTCGGTCGTGTACCCGTCGAAGCGGATCACTTCCATCCTGTCGAGGAGCGGCCCGGGGATCGTCTCGGCGACGTTGCCTGTCGCGATGAAGACCACCTCGGACAGGTCGAGCTCGACGTCGAGGTAGTGGTCGCGGAACGAGTGGTTCTGGGCCGGGTCGAGCACCTCGAGGAGCGCCGCCGAGGGGTCGCCGCGCCAGTCGGCGCCGACCTTGTCGACCTCGTCGAGGAGGATCAC
>DASZLW010000080.1:0-3779 GCA_035552175.1 Gaiellaceae bacterium
ACGGGTCCTACCCGGCGCTGATCGAGCTAAGCCAAACCCTAGACAAGACGCCAACGTGTCTACTCTGCTTCGAGGAGGCGCACGACGTATGTCACCGCGCCGAGATCGTGGCCGCGCTCGAAGATCGGCTTGTCGACCTCGACATCGTGCATCTCCAATAACTAGAAGAGCGCGAACTCGCGCTGCTGAGGTACCCGCGGCTTCGGCGGCCAGAACGCCCCCAGTAGGACGAAGACTTGCTGACGCTTCGCCATGTTCCCGGCGAAGAAATGCGTGTCGCGCGTAGGGCCGCAAACCATGTCGCGCCACCGCTGCATGAGCAGCTCCAGCCGCTCGTCCTCGGGCCGGCCGGCGGTCTGCCGGTAGTTCTGGCCGAGCTCCCAGTCGATCATCGACATCCGATGGCCGTTACACGCGAGATCGTCGCAGACGAACGAATAGTGGAAGTCGAAGGGGATCTTCTCGAGGGGCAGCTTCGACGCGGGCGTGAGCAGGTTCCCCTGGCCGAGAATCGCCCGGCGAGACGCGTCCCAGTCCCGCGACGTAGGCGTGATCTCGAAGTTCGTGAGCTCGGCAGGCCGGAACACGCCGAGAGAGGTGCCGTCCGCGCGTTGCCGACGCTGCAGCTCGCACATCGACTCGACACGCACTTGCTCGACGTAGGGCACCCGGCGCGCCCAGCCCTGCTTCGAGTCGAGGTGGTCGATCTTCTCGATCGAGTCGAGGACCGGTGTAAAGCTCTCGCGACGTGCGTCGCCGCTCGTCGGCCGTCTAACCCTGACGCGGATGATGTCGTAACTTTCCGAATTGCTTCTCGCGCGGCAGAAGGCGGAACTGCACTGGGTACAACCGAACCCACTCGAGCCCGGGCGTGTCGACCCGAAGGCCGGCTACGCAGACCGACTCGGCGTACTTCGTCGATGGCTGCGGATACGCCTTTGACGAGGATCAGGACGTCTATCGTCGATTCCAGTTCGTGACGGTTGGTGCTCAAGTTGGTCCCCGAGTGTACGGCCGGGTCCCGAAGGGACAGGCGTGCCCGGACGGGTCCTGTCCGTTCCGGGTGGAGATCGTCTGTGTTTCGGCTCGCTTTCTACCATCGGAGCGTCGTGCTAGCGTCCGATCGCGGAGCGACTTAGCCGACACGTCTCACGCGGACAGGTCCGGCGACCGCGCCGAGCGGTTCCACGAAGACCGCAGTCAGCCCGCCCCGGAGCGAGCCTGACGAGTCTCCGGCGAATCGGGTCCATAGAAAAAGCCCCGTTCGGCGTTTCCGCTTCCTGGGGCTTTTCCCGTAGCAGGCCTGTAAGCCGGATTCTGTCTTGGATGACCATCCCTCTCGGCAGCTACCCGGGCCCTGGGCGGGCAGCCTCTTCGCGGGCCCTGTTCGCCTTGCACCGGACGGGGTTTAGCTAGCCGCCGCGTCGCCGCGGTCGCTGGTGGGCTCTTACCCCACCTTTTCACCCTTACCGGCGACGCGACCCGGGTCTCGACGGAGTCGGGAAACTCGGATACGTCGCCGGCGGTTTGCTTTCTGTGCCACTTTCCGTCGGCTTTCGCCGCCTGACTTGCGTCAGCATCCTGCCCTGCGGTGTCCGGACTTTCCTCGACCGGCCGGCGGTTGCTGGTGCAACTACCGGCGGACCGCGGTCACCCGGCCTGCGCCTTGAACTCTAGCCCCTCGGAACCGGCTGCCTCGAGGGCCGCCTCGGTTCCGACGACCGTGCCGCACTCGGGGCAGAACACGACTCCGCGCCGAGCGTGCATCACGAACTCACCGCAGACGAGGCACTCGAGCGACGCGCCGCG
This sequence comes from Gaiellaceae bacterium, assembly GCA_035552175.1. GTDB lineage: Bacteria > Actinomycetota > Thermoleophilia > Gaiellales > Gaiellaceae > PALSA-600. Next base: position 1,810 of record DASZLW010000080.1, read on the forward strand.
GAGCAACGCGTTCAGTTCCTGCTCCAGCGTTCTCGCAAACAGTTCCACACTCATGTCGTTCCCCCGTTCACAGCTCTCTGAACACGCCGACGACGCGACCGAGGATCTCGACGTAATCCGCGTAGATCGGCTGCATCGAGGCGTTCTCGGGCTGCAGCCGGATGCGGTCGTTCTCGCGGTAGAAGGTCTTGACCGTCGCCTCGTCGGCCGACTCGTCGTCGCCTGCCAGGACAACGACGATCTCACCGTTGCGCGCGTCCTGGGTGCGCTTCACGATCACGAGGTCGCCATCGAGGATCCCTGCCTCGATCATCGACTCGCCGCGGACGCGCAGCAGGAAGTCGCCGCCGGTCGAGCTCGGCATCGTGAGGTAGTCCTCGATGTTCTGGTCGGCGAGGAGCGGCGAGCCGGCCGCGATCTCGCCGAGGAGCGGCAGCCTCGAGGCGGAGAGCGACTCGGCGGTCACCGCGGCCGGCTCTGCGCGCTCGCGGCCGAGCAGTTCGAGGGCGCGCGGCTTGGTGGGGTCGCGGCGCAGCAGGCCCGCGCGCTCGAGGTTCGCGAGATGCGCGTGCACGGTCGACGGCGAGGCGAGGCCCACCTCCTCGCCGATCTCGCGGACGGTCGGCGGGTAGCCGTGCCGGTCGACGTACTCGACGAGGTAGTTCCAGATCTGCTGTTGGCGGTCGGTGAGCATCGCGGGCCTCCGTCGAGACGAGCTCGGGACGAGACGAGCATCGGTGGGGGGAAGGGTGTAGAACGTGTGTTCGATGGAACGGTAGAGAATCCTTCGGACGGCGTCAAACTCCGGCGGGCGCGTACGATCGGCGCGTGGTCGACCCTGGCAGGCTGCCGCGCTCACGTCCCCGGCGCCTCGAGCGGCTGCCGGAGCAGTACTTCGGCGCGCTGCTTCAACGTGTGGCCGCCGCGGCGGCCGACGGTGGCCCCCCCATCGTCGACCTCGGGCGTGGCAATCCCGAGGTTGGCCCGCCCGAGCACGTCGCCGAGGCGCTGGCTTCGGCGGCGATGGCGGACGAGCACGGCTACGCGCCTTTCCGCGGCCTGCCGCGCCTGCGGGAGGCTATCGCCGCGCGCTACCGCGATCACTACGGCGTCGAGCTCGACCCCGAGCGTGAGGTGGCGGTGGTTCCCGGGACGAAGACGGCAATCGTGGAGCTCTGCCTCGCCGTTGCCGACCGCGGCGACACGATCTTGCTCCCGGACCCCTACTACCCCGATTACCCGTCCGGGATCGCCCTCGCCGGCGCGGAGACGGGCTACGTCCGGCTCGACCCGACCGCCGGATGGCAGCCCGACCTCGACGCGGCGCCCTCCGCGGCCGCGCTCTTCCTCAACTATCCCACGAACCCGTGCGCCGTCTGTGCCGCCCCCGGCACCTTCGAGGCCGCCGTCGCCTACGCGAATCGCACGGGGACGCTCCTCGTCCACGACGCCGCCTACAACGACCTCGTCTATGACGGCCGCAAGCCCGAGAGCTTCCTCTCCACGCCGGGCGCAAAGGAGATCGGCGTCGAGCTGTGGACGATGTCGAAGACCTACGGGATGGCGGGGTGGCGGATCGGGTTCGTGCTCGGGAACGCCGAGATCGTCGAGCGTCTCAACCTGCTCGGAGACCACGCGCGGGTCGGGATGCTGACGGCGCTCCAGCGCGGCGCGATCGCCGCGCTCGAGGGGCCCGAGCAGAGCGTCGAGGAGCGCCGCGCCTCGTACGAGCGCCGCCGCGACCGGGTCGCCGCCGCGCTCCGGCAGTCGGATCTCGGGGAGCCGATCCTCTGCGAAGGTACCTTCTACGTCTGGCTCAGGCTTCCGGAAGGACTGACGGCGGAGCGCCTCTTGACGGAGCATCGCGTCGCCGTTGCGCCCGGGGAGGGCTTCGGGAAGAGTGGCGCCGGGTGGGCCCGCCTGTCGCTCGCCGTCTCGGACGCCGTGCTCGACCTCGGGATCGAGCGCCT
>DASZLW010000081.1:0-1883 GCA_035552175.1 Gaiellaceae bacterium
ACCGGTGCCGATCGCCGTGTTGCGTCCGAGCAGCGCGACGGCGATGCCGAGGAAGCCGATCTGAGAGGCCTGCACGTCGAGGACGCCGAACTGGAAGAGGTAGCCGAGCATGTCGAGCGCACCCGCGAGCCCGGCGAACGCACCGGAGATCGCCATCGCCTGGATGTACTTCCGGCGGACGTTGATCCCGCCGTAGGCGGCCGCCTCGGGATTGAACCCCACCGCGCGTACCTCGTAACCGAGCGTCGTGCGCTTGAGGATGAGCCAGAAGACGACGAGCGCGGCGATCGCGATGAAGAATCCGTAGTCGAGTCCCTGCAGGATCGAGCTACCCCAGAAGACGGGGATATGCGCGCTCGGGACGACCGTCCCGGATTCGGGCGCAGCCGGGTTCACCGTGTTCTGCAGCGGGCCGGCTTGTCCGAAGAGGTACTGCCCGCCCCAGATCGCGATCCAGTTGAGCATGATCGTCGAGATCACCTCGTGCGCGCCGGTCGTCGCCTTCAGGAATCCGGCGATGCCGGCCCAGACGGCCCCGGCGACGGCGGCGGCGAAGATGCCGAGCAGCACGTGTGGCGCGGTCGGCCAACTCGCGAACGATATGCCGACCCAGTTCGCGACGATCAGCCCGACGAGGTACTGCCCCTGGCCGCCGATGTTGAAGAGCCCACAGCGGAACGGGAACGCGACGGCGAGCCCCACGAGGATCAGCGTCGTCGTCGTGAGCAGCGTCTGGCTCAGGTTGAAGGCATCGAGGTGGATCGTGTTCGTGTCCCACGGGATGTGGAAGAGCCAGTTGAAGCCGGCGCCGGCCCAGATGCCCCTGTAGGCGGTCCACGGGTTGTGTCCCGTCGCCGCGACGACGATCCCTCCCGCGGCAAATGCCAGCACGGCCGTCAGGATCGGGACGATCACGCCGCCGGCGCGCTGCGCGATCCCGAGCCGCACGACGAAATCGGTGGACGGTTCCTGCTCCGGCGGGACGTTCGCAGTCGGGGCCGCTTGCTCGCTCATGCGACCGCCTGCCTTCGGCCTCCGAGCATCTCCAGCCCGATCTCCTCTTCGCCCGCACCGGCCGCGTGCTCGCCGACGATGCGTCCCTCATACATCACGAGGATTCGATCCGCGAGCGAGAGCACCTCGTCGAGCTCGAGCGAGACGAGCAGGATCGCATGCCCGGCGTCACGCTCGGCGATGAGCCGCCGGTGCACGTACTCGATCGCGCCGACGTCGAGACCGCGCGTGGGCTGCGCCGCGATCAGTACGGCCGGGTTGCGCTCGACCTCGCGCGCGACGACGACCTTCTGCTGGTTGCCGCCTGAGAGCGCGCGCGCGAGCGTCAGCGGTCCGCCCCCGCGCACGTCGAACTCCTTGATCAGCCGCGCCGCGCGCGCGACGAGCCGGCCCGGATAGAGCCAGCCGCGCTTCGAGTCGGGCGGCTTGTCGTAGTCGTGGAGCGCGAGGTTCTCGGCGAGGGTGAACTCGAGCACGAGGCCACGGCGATGACGGTCTTCGGGAATGTGGCCGATTCCGGCATCGAGCATTCGTCGGGCCGTGAGGTGGCCGCGGACCGGCTTCCCGTCGACCGTGATCGAACCGGACTCGATCTTTCGCAGACCCGTGATCGCCTCGACGAGCTCGGTCTGCCCGTTACCGTCGACTCCCGCGATCGCGACGATCTCGCCTTTGCGCACGGAGAACGAGACGCCGCTCACCTTCTCGAGCTGGCGATCGTCGAGCGCGCGCAGCTCCTTGACCTCGAGTGCGACGTCCGCCGGAGAAGACGGAGCTTTGTCGACGCGGAGGAGCACGTCTCGTCCGACCATCATCCGTGCGAGCCCTTCCTCCGTCGCACCGGGTCCTGGCACGCTGTCGATCCGCTT
>DASZLW010000082.1:0-4521 GCA_035552175.1 Gaiellaceae bacterium
AAACGGGCGAGGTCGAGCTTCCCGGAACGTTCGGGTCGAAGGTCGAGGACGGATGCCGGCGCCCGAGGGCGCCGGCATCACCGGCCGAACCCGACCGCCGGGCGCTCCGGCAGCTCGAGGCCCTCGAGTCGTGCGTACAGCATCGCGAGCGTCCCGTCTCGGCGGACGGCTTCGCCGCCATGCCGGACGAGCCACTCCGCCGCCTCGTCGGCGGCGAACGCCCCGAACTCGATCTGCGAGGCACAACGGCCCGGACGGGACACCGCCGCATGGAGGGTGCGAAGCCTCTCGTTGGTCGTCACGAGGACGAGCACGCGAAGCCCCTGGCCGATCATCCCGTCGACCACGTTCACAAGCCGCGACAGGCCCTGACCGGTTCGTTCCTTCGCGTCGGCCGCGAGCAACTCGCCCGTGTCCTCCAGGATCAGAAGCTGCCAGCGCTCCTTCTCCGTTTCGTCGTCCTCGCAGAGGAGGACGTCGAGCATGTAGGTCGGGCTGGCCCCGAAGAACGACTCCGGGTCCGTGATGTAGTGCAGATCGCACCACGAGCGCCATTCCCAGCCGAGCGCACGCAGGGCGTACGTCTTACCGGTTCCGGGCGGGCCGTGCCAGAGCAGCAGGCGACCCCCCAGCCCGGGCTGGAACTCCTTTCCGATCAACCCGGACAGCTTTCGGCCCACCTCCTGCGGATAGTTGGCGGCGACCTCGGTCCACGACGGCACCTCGATCGAGCGGTGAAGCCGCCGTGGGCCGTGCTGGCCGAGCGACCAGAACGCGACCCGCACACGCTGCGCATTCGCGACTTCGGTCTTCGGGTACCTCTCGCGGAACCAGGCTCGCGCCGTGGCGACCGCGTCGACGTCGCGGGCCGCGATCTGCAGCCAGACGCTGCCGTTCGACAGCATGAGGTGGGCCAGGCAGCCTTCCGCGACGGCCGATCCGAGATCGATCACCGCAGTTCGCTGACCGTGCCTGCGCTGGCTCGTGACGCAGTGGTCGAACAGGCCCTCGAGCGTCATCTTCTCGGAGGGCCAGGAGGTCGTTCCGACATGCTCGAGCCCTCGCTGGACGACGAGCTCGGCGAAGCGGCACGACGTCCAGTCGTTGACGTCGACCTCCCAGTGCTTGACGAGCGTGGTGCTCGTCGTCTCGTCGTTCATGGTCATGTCCTTTCAAGGCCTCCGGGTTTCAGGCTCGCCGAGGCCTGGCGAGTCCGCGAGATGCGGAATGGCGCGGGTGGGATTCGAACCCACGGTCTCGAGCTCATGAGGCTCGCGAGGACTCCCCTCCTCTACCGCGCTTCGTGACGCCGTTCGTCCGGCCGGCAGGATCCGAGCCTGCGGCCTCCACGAAGAAGCCGGCGATTACGGGACGGTGCTTGTCGCTAGCCCGGCAGCGAGCCGGCGGGGAAGGCGACGTCGACGTCGGGCGCGATTCCCGAGTACGCGACGTTCGGCTCGGTCGTCTCCGTGTCGACGCCGGCGCCGTGACGCTGTGCGAGCTCGGACTCCGGATAGACGACATCGCCGCCTGTCCGGGTCCCGATCGCGAGGATCGTGCAGGGCCCGTCGCCGCCCCCCACGAACACGTGATCGGTTCCGGGCGGGCAATGGACGAAGTCCCACGCCTTGACCGTGCGCTCCTCGCCCTCGATCAGCAGCACACACTCGCCGGAAAGGACGAGGAAGTCCTCCTGCTCGTCCTCACGGTGGTACATGCACGCCGGTTGGCGAGGCTGGAGGACGCCGATGTTCAGGCCGAGCCTCGTGAACCTCGCATCGCCTTCGAACCGGGTGAAGGAGCCGTACTCGCCGTCGAGCCAGCGCGCCTCGCGAGCGTTCAGCACGAACCAGCCCTCGCCCTTCGGTGAGAGCCCTTCGCCCACCTTTTCGAGCGGCGCCTCGGGAACCATCGGGCGATTATGCGTGCGACTCGCCAGATCATGTTGCAATATCTGCAAAGACGCGAGTCGCACCCACCCGACAACCATGCGAGCGGCCGCCGCAACAACGAGCCGGCGGAACCCGGGCTCCGTCCACCTCTGGGGGAGAGGTCGACGCAACGCGTGTCTCCGGAGCGGCCCTACGACCGTGCACGTCGTCGTCCAGATTGTTCATGCCACTCGCCAACCCTTCGACCCTGGATGGACGGCCTGCAATCGCGCAACTGCAGTTCCATCCTCCTACGTGGAGGGGCTTTGGAGCCGGGCGCTCTCATCTTGCGACTCAAATAGCAGGCAAAAGCAGACCGGTATTCCAGGTCGACTTTTTTCTGCCGTGCAGGCAGAGGGAGCCGTTCTCTCTCAGGCGGGGCCTCGGGCGGTACGTGACTTTCTCAAGCTGAGCATCACCTCTCTGTTCTCGGGGAAACAGTCCTGAAACGACGAAGGCGACCCGTGGGTCGCCCTCGCTCGAAACGCATGTAGCCAGGTTCCTAGCTCATGCGCTCCCTGCGAGGGCCGGCATGCTGCCGATCCAGCGGCTCCCTGCCGATCCAGCGGACGCCGCGGTCGAATCGCGCCGGCCCGACGGGCCGGAAAGGACCGGCGTCACGGCTTCGATGCGAAGCGGCTTCATGTGGGCAGTGTTTGTCATGTGAGTTGATCCTGCCCGACGAGCATAGAGCAAATCCCCGCCCACCGCAATGTTCTGCGAGTAACTATTTGGAAGCATTTGCACCGCGGCTCGGAAATCGTGCGTCGAAATCGCACTCGAATCGCATGTGAGCCGGTCGCGGCGCCACTCGTTCGTCTGCCGCCAGCCTCGACAACGGGTGCGAAACAGCGATAGGGTAACCACTTGGACGACTCGCGGAGTTCCACGCAGGCCGAGATCGAACACGCCGCCGCCTTCAGGGCGGAGTTGAGGCGATTCCTCGCCCGCACCGAGACCGCGGCCGCCGAAGCCGGTCTCACCCAGCAGCGCTACGACCTCCTGCTCGCGATCAAGGCCGCCGGAGGCCAGGCGACGATCAACGAGCTCTGCTCCTACCTCCAGATGAGGCAGACCGCCGTCACGGAGCTCGTCAAGCGGGCGGAGGAGGCCGGCCTTGCCGTCCGCACCCCGTCGACGATCGACCGCCGCGTCGTGCTCGTGAGCATCACCGACGAGGCGGAAGCTCGATTCAAGCGAGGATTCGACGCGCTTCGCGCCGACCACACGGCGCTCGCCGAGCTCCTCGATCTCTTGAAGGCGACCTTCGAGACCAGACCTGCTCTCGAGCTCGCCGAGTCGCTCCACCCGGCGCTCGAGCCGCCGACGGGCGCCGCCTCCGGGTTCGAGCCCCCGCCTGCCGCCTGACAACCCAGAACCCGTCGGCCGACGGAATACCAGGCTCCCCGTAGCGTTTACTTGAGTAGGCAAACGTCAGAGGAGGCGGTAGGAATGCAGGTCGGGATTCATCCGGAGACGGCACTCGCGCAGGTGACATGCAGCTCGTGCGGCACGACATTCATCACGCGGACGAGCGCAGGCGACCTCACGGTCGAGATCTGCTCGCAGTGCCATCCGGCCTATACGGGCCGGGCGCCTCGCGCGACCGGCGGAAGCCGCATCGAGCGGTTCGAGCGCCGGCTCGAGCGCGCTCACGGCTGAGTCGAGCAGCTGCGGAGACGAGCTCTGCTGCTGGAAGCTGGAACGGCAACGGCAGAGCAGAAGCGCGCGCTACGGCAGAACGCCTCGGGGAATACCGCCGTCACTTCAACAGTTGAAGCTACTATTGAGTATGTAGCTAACTGAAAGGGTGAAAGCACGTGAGCTCATTGCTGCTCGTACCGCTCGACGACATCGTCGTCTTCCCCAACATGAACGTCACGATCGCCGTCGAGACGGGTGACGAGGAGCGCGTGCTGCTCGTCCCCCGCCACGAGGGCACCTACGCGAAGATCGGCACGGTCGCCGAGGTCGGCGAACGCGTCCGTATGCCCGGCGGCGGCCGGGCGGTCACGCTCAACGGCCTCCACCGCGCCGAGCTCGGCGCCGCGCACACCGACTCCGAGGGAAACCTCCGGGTCGAGATCGTGGAGCGGCCCGACGAGGAGCCCCCGCGGATCAAGACGCGCGAGCTCGAGACGGAATACCGCGCGACGGTCGAGGAGATCCTCGAGCTTCGCGGGGCCGACGAGCGCGTCTCGGCCTTCATCCGGGCGATCCGCGAGACCGGCGCCCTTGCCGACACGATCGCCTACGCCCCCGACATCCGCTTCGACCAGAAGATCGAGCTTCTCGAGACGGTCGACGTGGTCGAGCGGCTCCAGCTCGCCCTGCGCCTGCAGCGCGAGCGGCTCGCCGAGCTCCAGGTTCGCCGGCGCATCCGCGACGACGTCGAGCAGGGCGCGGCGAAGCAGCAGCGCGAATACGTCCTGCGCAAGCAGCTCGAGTCGATCCGGAAGGAACTCGGCGAGGACGACGCCTCCGTCTCCGAGGACTATCGCGCGAAGATCGCGGAGTCCGAGATGCCGGAGGCAGTCCGCGAGCAGGCCGAACGCGAGGCGGCACGCCTCGAGCGGATCGGCGACTCGAC
>DASZLW010000083.1:0-4593 GCA_035552175.1 Gaiellaceae bacterium
CAAGACGCTCGCCGCTCAGCTCTGCAACGAGTTCCGCGAGTTCTTCCCGCACAACTCGGTCGAGTACTTCGTCTCGTACTACGACTACTACCAGCCCGAGGCGTACGTCCCGCAAGCGGATCTCTACATCGAGAAGGACAGTTCGCGCAACGACGACATCGACCGGCTCCGGCACGCCGCGACGTCGAACCTGCTCACCCGCCGCGACGTCGTCATCATCGCGTCCGTCTCCTGCATCTACGGCCTCGGCTCGCCGGAGGAGTACGAGCAGAAGGTCGTGTTCCTGAACGTCGGCGAGGAGCACGACCGCGACCTCGTGCTCCGAAAGCTTGTCGACATCCAGTACGTCCGAAACGACATGCTGCTCGGACGAGGCCGCTTCCGCGTCAAGGGCGACGTGCTGGAGTTGCAGCCTGCGCACGCCGAGACGGCCTACCGCATCTCGTTCTTCGGCGACGAGATCGAGACGATCACCCACTTCGACCCACTGACCGGGGAGGTGCTCTCCCGGCTCGACACGCTGACCGTGTTCCCGGCGACGCAGTACGTCACGTCCAAGCCGACCGTCGAACGCGCCGTCGTCGAGCTCCGCGCCGAGCTCGCCGAGCAGGTGCGCAAGTTCGAGTCGGAGGGACGGATGCTCGAGGCGCACCGGATCCGGCAGCGCACCGAGTACGACCTCGAGATGATGGAAGAGCTCGGCTTCTGCAACGGCATCGAGAACTATTCGCGTGTGCTCGACGGTCGCCCTCCCGGATCGGCGCCTCACACGCTGCTCGACTACTTCCCGTCCGACTTCGTCGTGTTCGTCGACGAGTCGCACCAGACCGTCCCGCAGATCGGGGGCATGTACGAGGGCGACCGCTCGCGCAAGCAGACGCTCGTCGACTGGGGCTTCCGGCTCCCCTCGGCGCTCGACAATCGCCCGCTCCGCTTCGACGAGTTCCTCGCGAAGGTGCCGCAGCTCGTGATGGTGTCGGCGACCCCGGGAACCTGGGAGCTCCGGCACTCGACCCAGGTGGCCGAGCAGCTGATCCGGCCGACGGGGATCGTCGATCCCGAGGTGGAGCTCCGCCCGACCCGCAACCAGATCGACGATCTCCTCAACGAGATCCGTCAGCGGGAGGAGCGGGGTGAGCGGACCCTCGTCACCACGCTCACGAAGAAGATGTCCGAGGATCTGACCGACTACCTGCTCGAGGCGGGTGTCCGGGCGCGATACCTCCACTCGGAGATCGACACCCTCGAGCGGATCCAGATCATCCGCGACCTCCGGCTCGGCGAGTACGACGTGCTCGTCGGCGTCAACCTCCTGCGGGAAGGCCTCGATCTCCCGGAGGTGTCGCTCGTAGCGATCCTCGACGCGGACAAGGAAGGCTTCCTGCGAGGGCAGACGGCCCTGATCCAGACGATCGGGCGTGCCGCGCGGAACATCAACGGCAAGGTGCTGATGTACGCCGACAAGCAGACCGAGGCGATCAAGTACGCCCTCGACGAGACCGATCGCCGCCGCTCGACGCAGCTCGCCTACAACGAGGAGCATGGAATCACTCCGATGTCGATCTCGAAAGGCGTGTCGGACATCGCCGAGTTCCTGATGCTCGACGCGCCGAACGTCCCGAAGCGGACGCGGCGCGGGAAGCAGGTCGAGGGCATGGACCGGGGCGAGCTCGAGAAGCTCGTGATCACGCTCGAGGAGGAGATGATCACCGCTGCCGACGAGCTCCGCTTCGAGTACGCGGCGAAGCTGCGAGACGAGATCAAGGAGCTGCGTCGCGAGCTCCTCGCGCTCGATCAGGTCGCGAGCTGACCGAGCCCGCGGAGTACGCTGGAGGCGACAAAGGAGGTCGTCTTCCTCGCACGTTTGATCGAACTCATCATCGTCGGGCTTGTTGTCGGTGGTCTCGGCCGCCTCGTTCGACCCGGGCCCGATCCGATTCCGATCTGGCTGACGATCGCGATCGGTCTCGCGGCATCGATCGTCGCCGGGATCCTGATCAGCGGTCTCCTCGGATTCATCCTGGCGGTGGTGATCGCTGCGGTGCTCGTCGCCTCGGTCGGCGGCGCCTACCGGGCGCGGCTCGGACGTTGACGGGTACGCGACCGAGTCGCTAGGGCTGCCGCGGGAAGATCCGCGTCCCGGCCACCGTCCAGGCCCCGTCGCGCCAGATATGCGTCTCGGTCGTGACCGAGTCCGGCTCCGCCCTGTGCACGAGCACCCCGCGAACCTCGTACCGGCGCCCGGGCCGCGGTCGCCCCAGGCCGGGAGCGGTGGCGACGATGCAGTCGCGAGAGCGTTCCTCGAGCACCTCGAAGTCGCGTCGAGTCGCCACGGTCGCCTGGTGGATGTGCCCGCCGACTATCACCTCTGCGCCGGCATCGGCCAGGCGCGCCAGCACGCGGCTTCGTGAGATGAGGGGAAGCTTCCGTACCCGCCAGGGGGCACCGGCGAGCTGGTGGTGGATCGCAACGACGCGAAACGAGCCGGGCGCAGCCTCCGCAAGTTGAGCCTCGGCGACGCGAAGATCCGCCTCGGGCACCCGGCCGCGCTGGTACCCCAGTGCTCGTACCGAGTTCAACCCGACCACCTGCAGCGCGGGAGAGGAGAACGTCGGTTTGGTCGTCCCCCATCGAAGGTTGAACTGTTGCCAGGTTTGGGTAAATCGAGCGGGTGGAAACGGTGGGATGTCGTGATTTCCGGGGATGACGAGCAGCGGCGCGCCGAGCGCCCGCAGGTAGTTCGCGGCTGTCTCGTGCTCGATCGGCCGGTTGCGATGCGTGAGATCGCCGCTCGCGATCACGAGGTCGGGCGCGACCTGCGAATGCAATTCGATGATCGCCTCCTCGAGACCCGCGTCGTCGAGCCCGTTTCGCGCGCCGAAATGCAGATCCGACACGTGAAGGACGCATGATCGCACCGTCGAAGCAGGCTACAGTGAGCACTGTGAAGAACGAGTCTGCCAACGAGATCTTCGACGACCTGTATCTCGGTGTTCGCGCGGGCGGCGCTCTACGGAAGAAGCGCCGCGGTGAGGCGCTGACGGCCGAGGAGGCCGAAGCGATCGGACGGTGGCAGCGGCTGTCTCCATGGCGCAAGGGCCTCGCGATCGGCGGCTTCACCACCGGCACCTTCGGACTCGGCTTCACGCTCGGCGGCCTCGTGTTCGGCCGCTGGCGCAAAGCCTAGAGCCGCGGCTCGCCGTCGTCACACCGCCGCAGGGCGTCGGCGGTGAGGCGGTATCCTCGGAGCATGACGTTGCTGCGGTCTCGCGTGGATGAGCTTCTGCCCGTTGTGGCGATTGCCCCGCGGCCGCCGTTCGTGCACGTCCCGGCGTAGGCGCTCCCGCCGCTTCGGCCCGGAGCGCCGCAACGGACTCCGTCACCGCCGTCAACGTCTCGAGGCTCGATGCGCGATCAGCCGTGTTGGGCGACACCGCCCTCACGGCCGATTGCGCCGAGCCTTCCGGAAGGAGAGCGATGTTTTCAGGATTCCTGCGCGCGGGAGCGTCTCGATGAGCGCCCCCCGCCTGCCCAGTCAATCGAGCGACTTCGCCGGGTGGTACGGCGAGGTCGTGCGCCGCGCCGGGCTCGCCGAGAACTCGGCTGTCCGCGGCGCGATGGTGATCAAGCCCTACGGCTACGCGATCTGGGAGATGATCCAGCGCGAGCTCGACGACCGGATCAAGGCGACCGGACACGAGAACCTCTACTTCCCCCTCCTCATGCCAGCGTCGGTGCTGGCCCGGGAGAGCGAGCTCGTCGAAGGGTTCGCGCCGGAGGTTGCGGTCGTCGGCGAGGCGGGTGGGAAGAGGCTCGAGGAGCCGCTCGTCGTCCGCCCGACCTCGGAGGCGCTCATCTGGTCGACCTATGCCCGCTGGGTCCAGTCGTACCGCGATCTGCCGTTGCTCTACAACCAGTGGGCCAACGCAGTCCGCTGGGAGTTGCGGCCCCGTCTCTTCCTGCGGACGAGCGAGTTCCTCTGGCAGGAGGGGCACACGGCGCACGAGACCGGCGCAGAGGCGATTGCCGAGACGCTGACGATTCTCCACGACGTCTACGCCGACACGATCGAGAACGTCCTCGCGATCCCGGTCCTGCGGGGCAGGAAGAGCGAGAGCGAGCGGTTCCCCGGGGCGGTCGACACCTACACCCTCGAAGCAATGATGCGCGACGGGAAGGCGCTCCAGGTCGCAACGTCGCACTACCTCGGGCAGGGCTTCGCGCGGACGTTCGGCGTCCGCTTCACCGGCCGCGACGGCACCGAGCGCTATCCCCATGCGACGTCCTGGGGCGCGACCACCCGTCTGGTCGGCGGCGTCGTGATGGCGCACGGAGACGAGCTCGGACTGCGGCTCCCGCCTCTCGTCGCCCCGCACCAGGTCGTGATCGTGCCGATCTTCCGCGAGGAAGATCGCTCCGAGGTGCTTCAGGCCGCCGCTGCCGTCGCCGCCGAGCTACGGGAGGCGGGTGTTCGCGTGCGTGTGGACGATCGGCTCGAGCAGCGCCCTGGGTTCAAGTTCAACGAGTGGGAGCTGAAGGGAGTGCCCGTCCGCATCGAGGTCGGCAGCCGAGACCTCGCCGCCGCGGCGGTCA
>DASZLW010000084.1:0-10385 GCA_035552175.1 Gaiellaceae bacterium
TCGAGCCCAGCATCACGAGGCAGATACTGATCGGCGTGATACTGATCGTGCTCATGAACGCGCGGCCTCAGGGGATCCTCGGCGAGACGCGGGTGGAGATCGTCTGATGGCGCGCCTCCTCGACCTTCGCGAGGTGTCGAAGAGCTTCGGCGGGCTCACGTGCATCGATCGCCTCGACCTCCACGTCGACGAGGGCGAGATCCTCTCCGTGATCGGCCCGAACGGGGCCGGCAAGACGACCCTCTTCAATCTGATCACGGGCGTGTACCAGCCGGATGCGGGCGCGATCGACTTCGAGGGCCAGAGCCTGCTCGGGCTCGACCCGCACCAGATCGTCGGGCGCGGGATCGCGCGGACGTTCCAGACGTTGCGCCTCTTCCTCAACATGACCGTGAAGGAGAACGTGATGGCGGCTGCGTACTCGCACACGAGCGCCGGGATCTTCCGCTCGATGCTGCGGACGCCGGGGATGCGGCGCGAGGAGAAGGAGATCGGGCAGCTCGCCGAGGAGCGGCTCGCCTTCTTCGGCGAGCGGCTGATGGGTTACCGGTGGAATCAGCCCGCCTACTCGCTCTCGTATGCGAACCGGCGACGGCTCGAGATCGCCCGCGCGACGGCGACGAAACCGCGGCTGCTCCTCCTCGACGAGCCGGCGGCCGGGATGAACCCGGTCGAGACGCACGAGATCACGGAGCTGATCGCGAAGCTCCGCGCGGACGCCGGGTACACGATCCTCGTGATCGAGCACGACATGCACGTCGTCGAGGGCATCTCCGACCGCGTGATCGCGCTCGACCACGGCGTCAAGATCGCCGAGGGCTCCTACGAGTCCGTGGCGACCAACGAGCGCGTCGTCGAGGCCTACCTCGGCCTCAAACGGGCGACGACCAAATGAGCGTCGCAGTCGCATCACCGGAGGCCCCGGCGTCGCTCCTCAAGCTGTCCGCGGTGGACACCTACTACGGGCCGATCCACATCCTCCAGGGCATCGAGATGCAGGTCGCCCCGGGAGAGCTCGTCTGCCTCCTCGGCGGCAACGCCTCGGGGAAGTCGACGACGTTGAAGACGATCCTCGGCATCGTGCAGCCCCGGCGCGGCGTCGTCGAGTTCGCCGGCGAGGAGGTCACGCGCCGCCCGACGAACTACCGGATCCGCAAGGGCATGGCGATCGTGCCCGAGAACCGGCGCCTGTTCGCGCCGATGACGGTGCTCGAGAACCTGAAGATGGGCGCGTACCTGCGCGGCGGCGGCGAGCCCGACGACTACGAGCGGGTCTACCAGCTCTTCCCGCGCGTGTACGAGCGCCGCGAGCAGCTCGCGGGAACGCTCTCGGGCGGTGAGCAGCAGATGGTCGCGATGGGCCGCGCCCTCATGTCCCGGCCGAAGCTCCTGCTGATGGACGAGCCGTCGATGGGCCTCGCCCCGCTCCTCGTCGAGAAGAGCTTCGAGATCATCAAGCAGGTGAACGACGAGGGCGTCGCGGTGCTCGTCGTCGAGCAGAATGCGAACGTGTCCCTCTCGATCGCCGACCGCGGCTATGTCCTGTCGACCGGGCGGGTCGTGCTCCAGGGCGCAGCGGGCGATCTGATCGAGAACGACGACCTGCGGAAGGCCTACCTTGGCCGTTGACGTGTCGACCTCAGTCTCGGGATGCCGTTCGCGGTTCCCGATCTTCGAGCGGCTCGTCTACCTCAACTCGTGCTCGCAGGGCGCGCTCTCGGACTCGGTGCGCGCCGCATACGACGCCTACCTGACCGACTGGGACGACAAGGGCGCTCCGTGGGAGTACTGGATCGAGCGTGCGGAGACGGCCCGCTCGACCTTCGCCCGCCTCGTCGGCGGGGAGCCCGACGAGGTCGCGGTGACGACGTCCCTCTCTGCCGGCGTGTCGGCCCTCGCGAGCACGTTCGACTGGAGCGAGCGGCCGCGCGTCGTCGTCTCGGACTTCGAGTTCCCGACCGTCGGCCAGATCTGGCACGCGCAGGAACTGCGCGGCGCCGAGGTCGTGCACGTCCCGCCCTCCGACGGGGTGATCCCGCTCGAGCGCTTCGACGAGCTGATCGACGAGCGGACGGCACTCGTCTCGATCACTGCGGTCTGCTACCGGAACGGTGCACGGCTCCCTGTCCGCGAGATCGTCGAGCTCGCCCACTCGCGCGGCGCGCTCGTGCTGCTCGACGCCTACCAGGGGATCGGCAGCTTCCCGATCGACGTCAACGAGCTCGGAGTCGACTTCCTGGGCGCGGGCGTGCTCAAGTACCTCCTCGCCTCCGCCGGTCTCGGGTTCCTCTGGTGCCGCGGCAAGCTCGTCGAGTCGCGGCTCCCCACCCAGACCGGCTGGTTCGCGGATCGAAACATCTTCGAGATGGACATCAGCGACTATTCCCCCTCGCCGACTGCCCGCCGCTTCGAGTCGGGCACGCCTCCCATCCCCGCGATCTACGCGGGGATCGCCGGGGTCGAGCTGCTCTCCGAGATCGGGATCGCGGAGACCCGCGAGCACGTGACCGCGCTGAACGAGCGGCTGATCGCGGGGGTCGACGCGCTCGGCGGCACCGTGGCCACACCGCGTGAACCCGAGGGGCGGGGCGCACTCGTGTGCATCCGCTCGACCGATGCGCCCGCACTCGTGCGTGCGCTCGGGGACGACGGGATCGTCACCTCGGACCGGGATGGGAACCTCCGCGTCTCCGCCCATGCCTACAACGTCGCCGACGACATCGACGCGATCCTCGAGGCTCTCGAGAGGCACCTCGAGCTGCTCGTGCGTTCCTAGGCAACCGCGTCGCGGTTCCGCTAGAACCTCACCAGCATGTTGCCGCGCGAAGTCGGATATGCCCGCCCCTCGTCGCTCGCCGAGGCGATCGGATTGCTGGAAGCGAACGAGGGCGCACGCGCCCTCGCAGGCGGTCAGACCCTCGTGAACGTGATGAAGGCGCGGGCTGCGTCTCCCGACGGTCTCGTCGATCTGGCCGGCCTCGAGGAGCTGAAGGGAATCGAGCTCGGGAGCGACGGGAGCCTCGAGATCGGCGCCATGACGACCGCGACGGAGATCGTCGAGAGCGCCGAGGCGCGCGCACGGCCGATCCTCGGCGAGGTGTGCGGCCAGATCGCGGACGTGCAGGTCCGGAACCGCGGCACGATCGGCGGGAACATCTGCGCCAACGACCCGACGAACCACCTGCCGCCCCTGATGGTCGCACTCGGCGCGCGGATGACGATCGCGGGGCCCGACGGGGAGCGCGTGGTCGCCGCCGACGACTTCTTCCTCGGCGTCTACATGACCGCGGTCGGCCCCGGCGAGGTACTGACGAAGATCGCGATCCCGCCCGGGCGCCGCGACGGGTTCGCGGCCGTGACGATCGGCGCCGACGGGACCTGCCTCGTCTCGGCGGCGGTTTCGCTCGACGGAGGGGCGCGCGTCGCGATCGGCTGCGTCGACGCGGTGCCGCACCGCGCGACGGGCATCGAGGCGAAGCTCGACTCGGATTTCAGCCTGGAGGCGGCACGAGCCGCGACCGCCGGCCTCGGCGCGACGCTCGATCCACCCGCCGACGTCCACGCACCGGCGGAGTACCGGAAGCATCTGGCGGAGATCGTCGTCGCCCGCGCGATCGTGCAGGCCGGGTCGCTGTGACGTCGATCGAGACAAGCCGCCGGATCACGGTCGAGGTGAACGGCACGAGCTACGAGCGCGACGTCGAGGCGCGCCGGCTCCTCATCCACTTCATCCGCGACGACCTCGACCTGACGGGCAGCCACATCGGCTGCGACACGGGCAACTGCGGCGCGTGCTCCGTGCTGCTCGACGGCGTGCTCGTGAAGAGCTGCATGCTCCTTGCGGTACAGGCCGACGGGCGGAAGGTGCAGACCGTCGAGGGCCTCGCGCCCGACGGCGAGCTGACGCCGCTCCAGCAGGCCTTCCACGAGCATCACGCCCTCCAGTGCGGCTATTGCACGCCGGGCATGCTGATCGCCTCGACCGCGCTCCTCGAGAAGAACCCGCGCCCGAGCGACGACGAGATCCGCAAGGGCCTGCAGGGAAACCTCTGCCGCTGCACCGGCTACTGGAACATCATCAAGGCGGTCAAGGCTGCCTCGGGTCAGGAGGTCGAGGAGTGACGCGCCCCCGCTGTGACACATTCGTGACGGTGACTGTCCCCGGTCGTGGGCCAAAAGGCCACGCGGTTTTGCAGGGCTTTTCCGGGCCGGCGAGCGTTCTGTTGCACTTCCATGACGGTGACTGTCCCCGGACTTGGCCGCTCGAGACATGGATGCTGTGGGCATGAGCGAAACGACGATCGCTCCCGACCGGACCGAGGTCGAGGCCCCCGCAGAGCCGCAGCGCTGGTCCGGCCAGTCGCTTCCACGGAAGGAAGACGGCCGGCTCGTGCAGGGCCAGGGCGTCTTCGTCGACGACATCAAGCGCCAGAACATGGGCTATGCGCACTACGTCCGCTCCCCGTATGCGCACGCCATCATCAAGTCGGTCGACGTCTCGGTTGCACTCGCCGTCCCCGGCGTCTACGGGACGCTCACCGGGGACGAAGTCGCGACGCTCACCGATCCCTTCTTCCAGCTCTCGACTCCGCCCGGGAACGAGATCAAGGACTACGCGCTCGCCGTCGGCCGCGCCCGCTTCGTCGGCGACCCGGTCGCGATCGTCGTCGCCGAGACGCGCGAGCTCGCCCGCGACGCCGCCGAGCTCGTCGAGGTCGACTACGAGCCGCTCGACCCGATCGTCGATGCCCGACGTGCACGCGACGGGGACGTCCCGGTGATCCACCCGGACGCCGGCTCGAACCTCGTCTGGGAAGGCACCTACGAATGGGGCAGCTGGGACGAGGCGCTCGCCGAGGCGGACCGGGTCGTGAAGATCCCGGAGCTGCACTTCGACCGCTTCAACTCGACGCCGCTCGAGTGCGACGGCGCGCTCGTCGAGTACAACCGCGGCACCGGGCAATGGACGATCTACTGCAACAACCAGTTCCCGGGGTTCGCCGCGATCATGATGGGCCCGGCGATCCGCACCGGCATCGACAAGCTGCGGTTCGTCACGCAGGACATCGGCGGCGGCTTCGGCAACAAGATCACCTCGCACCCGCAGCTCGTCGCGATCTGCCTCCTCGCCCGGAAGCTGAACCGCGCGATCCAGTGGACGGAGTGGCGCACCGAGTTCCACATGACGATGTCCCACGGGAACGAGCGGTGGTTCAGCGAGACCGAGGTCGCCGTGAAGAACGACGGAACGATGCTCGGCTTCCGCACGAAGGCCCTCGACGACGCCGGCGCCTACACACGCTACGAGCCGCTCGGCGGCGTGATCTGGGCGCAGGTCACGCCCGGCTGCTACCGGTGGAAGCACATCCGCCTCGACTTCACGCAGGTCGTCACGAACAAGGCGCCGTGCTCCCCGAACCGCGGCTACTCGCGCATGCAGCACCTGTGGTTCACGGAGCGCGTGATGGACATCGTCGCCGGCGAGCTCGACCTCGACCCGGTCGAGGTGCGCAAGCGCAACTACATCCGCGCCGACGAGATGCCGTACACGACCCCGAACGGCTGCGTCTACGACTCGGGCGACTACGCCGGGATGCTCGACCTCGCGCTCGAGCTGGTCGGTCCGCTCGACGCGCGCCGCGCCGACGCGAAGAAGCGCGGCAAGCTCCTCGGCGTCGGGATCGGCTCGACCCTCGACTCCGGCACGAACAACTTCGCCCAGTCGCGCCTCATCAACCCCGAGCTCCAGTTCTCCGGGAACAACGAGGTCGCGACGGTCAAGCTCGACATCTTCGGCGAGCTCGTCGTCACCCTCGGCACGACGCCCCAGGGCCAGGGACACGAGACGACGACGTCGCAGGTCGTCGCCGACATCCTCGGCTGCGACCCCTCCATGGTGAACGTCCGCGTCGGGCACGACTCCTACTGGAACTCGCACGCCGGGTTCTCCGGGACGTACGCGAGTCAGTTCGCGGTCACGGGCCTCTCGGCCGTGAAGGGCGCCGCCGACGCGCTCGCGAAGGACATCAAGGCGCTCGCGGCCGGAGTCCTCGGTACGACACCCGACGGGATCGTCCTCGAGGGCGGCTTCGCGAAGCGCGCGGACAACCCGGAGGCCGCGCTGCCGTTCTTCGCCGTCGGCGCGATCGTGAACGCAAACAACGCCGTCCTCTCCCCCGAGGGCCGCGAGATCACGCTCAACCAGCGCTACGTCTACGTGCCGCCGTTCGAGCTTCCCGATCTCGAGAGGAAGTACGGGAACCTCACCCTCACCTACGCGAGCCAGATCCACGTCGCGATCGTCGAGGTCGACCCGGAGACGGGCAGCTACGAGATCGTCGACTACGCCGCCGTCGACGACTGCGGCACGCGGATCCACCCGCAGATCGTCGAGGGGCAGGTGATGGGCGCCCTCGCCCACGGGATCGGCGCCGCCACGCACGAGACCTTCACCTACGACGAAGAGGGCAACCTGCTCACGCCGAACTTCTACGACTACCACGTGCCGCATGCGATGGACGTCCCGCCGCTGAAGACGGGCGCGATCGAGTCGCCCTCGCCGTTCACCCCACTCGGCACGAAGGGCATGGGCGAGGGTGGCGGCGCGGCGATCCACGCGATCTGCGCCGCGCTCCAGGATGCCCTGAAGCCGGTAGGCTCGCCGATCGTGTCCGATTCCTGCAACCCGCCGTTCCGCGTGTACGAGCTGATCGCCGATCCTGCCGCAAGCAGGCGCGGCCTCGAGGTCGTCGAGGCGTGAAGGTCGAAGGGGAGCGCTCGTTCGGGGCGCGCCGCGAGCTCGTCTGGAACGTCCTGAACGACCCGTCGAAGATGGCGGAGCTGATGCCGGGCGTGCAGTCGTTCGAGATCCAGGACGACCGTCACTGGCGCGCGAACGTGAAGATCCCGCTCGGCCTCGGCAGCCTCGCGATGACGATCGACTTCGAGAAGACCGACGAACGTCCCGGCGAGTACTCGAGCCTGCACGCCAAGGGCAACGGCGTCGGGGCGATGCTGAACATGCAGACCTCGTTCACGCTCGAGACGCTCGAGGAGGGGACGAAGATGCTCTGGGCCGCCGACGTGAAGCTCGCCGGTCCCGTCGGAGCGATGGGCCAGCGGGTGCTCCAGCCGATCGTGAAGCAGCAGGTGAACCACGTGCTCGCGGCACTCGACAAGCAGGTGACGGCCGCGGCCGAAGCCGAGCTCGCGCCGCCTGCGGCCGCGCCCGAGTAGTGGCCGCACCGTTCCGCATCGGCCTGATGCAGCTCACGATGGAGCCGCTCGCCGAGATGCTCGAGACAGCGCGCGAGCTCGACCGCGGCGGCTTCGACACGATCTGGCTCGCCGAGGCGTACCCGTGGTGGCGGAAGCACGGGATGGAGGCTCGCTCCTCCACCGTGCTCTCGGGGATGATGGCCCGCGAGACCGAGCGGCTCACGATCGCGTGGGGGATCATCTCGCCGTACACGCGCCATCCGGTGCAGGTCGCGATGGACGCCCGGCTCGTCCAGGAAGCCGCAGGCCCCGGCCGGTTCATCGTCGGCTTCGGAACGTCGAAGATCTTCCTGAACAACACGAAGCAGGGCGGCCCGCCGTCCGAGACGAAGCCGCTCGCGCACATGCGCGACTCGGTCGCGATCGTGCGTGGCGCGCTCTCGGGCAAGCGGTTCGAGTACGACGGGAACGTGTTCAGCGCCGATCTTCCGGCGATCCAGGAAGAGGCGCACGCGCCGGACTGGGATGTTCCCGTCTACGTCGCGGCGACGGCGCCGATGATGCAGGCGCTCGGCGGCGAGATCGGCGACGGGCTGCTCACCCCCTCGATCACGACCCCCGCCTTCGTCCGGTACACGTGCGGGAACGTCGCGAAAGGCGCGGCCAAGGCGGGCCGCGACCCCGGTGACGTCGACGTCGGCTGCACGATCGTCGCCTCGATCCACGCGACCGACCGCGACGCCGGCCGCGACGGCGCCCGCGAGATCGCCGGCATGTACCTCGCGAACAAGTTCCAGAACATCAAGGGCTCCGCCGACACGCTGCTCGATCTGGCCGAGATCGACATGGCCGACCTCGCAGCCGTCGCCGAGGCGATGGAGAGCGGCGGCCGGCTTGCCGCCAAGGCGCAGGTCACCGACTCGCTCCTCGATCGGTGCAAGCCGATCGCCGGGACGCCCGAGGACTGCATCGCCGCGATCGAGGAGTACCGCGACGCCGGGTGCTCCCACATCATGCTCGAGCTCTGGGGTGCCGACCGGCACGAGCAGATCCGCCTCTTCGCGGAGCGCGTGCTGCCGCATTTCCGGTGATGCCCGAGCTCGCGATCAACGAGGAACGTCTCGTCGCGTGGGCCTCCGAGGCGATCGGGACGCCAAGCTTCACGGGCTCGGAGGAGGCGATGGCCGAGCTGATGGCCGCGACGCTCGGGGAGATGGGCGCGCAGGTTCAGTGGCAGCAGGTCGAGGAGGGCCGCGCGAACGTGCTCGGAACATGGGCCGGGTCGGGCGGCGGGCTCTCGCTCATGTTCAACGGCCACATGGACACGTCCTATTCGGGGCGCGAGCCGTGGCTCGCGGGCGTCGCGGGATTCCAGCCCGCCGCGTTCGTGAAGGACGAGCGTCTCTTCGGCCTCGGGATCTCGAACATGAAGGGCGCCCTCGCGTGCTATGTCGAGGCGGTGCGTGCGCTCCACGACGCGGGCGTCCGGCTGAAGGGCGATCTGATGATCGCCGCCGTGTGCGGCGAGATCGAGAAGGCGCAGTTCGGCGAGGCACAGGGCGCCGAGTTCCGCGGGTACGCCGCGGGGTCGCGATTTCTCGTGACGCACGGCGGCGTCTCGGACATGTGCATCCTTGGCGAGCCGACCGAGTCGAAGGTCGTGCTGGGGCACTTCGGCTCGCTCTGGCTGCGGATCTCGACGAGCGGCAACTTCATCCACACCGCCTTCAGCGAGGGCAAGCGGGACCAGAACTCGATCCTCCGCATGCGCGAGGTGCTCGACGCGGTCGTCGAGTGGATCCCCTCGTGGGAAGGCGATCCCGCGAACGCCTACCGCGGCGCGCCCGCGATCGTGAACGTGAGCGCGCTCCAGGGCGGGTTCGGATGGCGCGTCTCGCGCACGCCGCACCGCACGGATCTCTTCCTCGACGTGCGCGTCCCGCCGACGAAGCCGATGGCGGCCGCGCGCCGCGAGGTGCTCGACATGGTGCGCGGGATCGCGGCGCGGTTCCCGGACTACGGGGTCGAGGGCGAGGTCTACGTGACGGCGCCCGGCGCCGAGATCGACGAGGACCACGCGCTGATCGCCGCCCTCGACGCCTCCCACGCCGAGGTGTTCGGAGCGCCGCCCGAGCGCGACGTGACGCGCTGGTTCTCCGACGCCTCCGCGCTCACGCGCGCCGGGATCGCGACAGTCAACTACGGCACCTCGACCGGGCTTCTCGACACGACCGACGGCGAGAACCTCGACATCGCCGGGCTCGTCCAGACCGCGCGCGTCTACGCTCTGGCGGCGATGCGCGTCTGCGGAGTCACATGAAGCTCGTCACCTACGACGGCGGCAAGGTCGGCCGCATCGACGGCGAGCAGATCGTGCGGCTCGACGTCCCCGACATGCGGGCGTACTTCGAGCGCGGCGGGGCCGGGGACGTGGATGAGCGGACGTTGCTCGCCGAAGCCCGTCTCGAGGCGCCGATCGTCCCGAAGAAGTTCTTCCACACGGCCGGGAACTTCCGCGAGCACGAGGACGAGTCGAAGAACGTCGACTGGTCGCACGAGATCGCCCCGTGGATCGTCTTCTTCCAGAACGTCGACGCGATCGTCGGGCCGGACGCACCGGTCGTCTACCCGGAGCACCTGACGGAGGAGCTCGACTACGAGCTCGAGCTCGCCGTCGTGCTGAAGAAGGCCGGATCGTGGTTCCCGCCCGAGGAAGCCGCGGACTTCATCGGCGGGTACGTGATCTTCAACGACATCACGGCGCGCGACATCCAGCGGCGCGAGATGCGCTCCGGCGTCTTCTCGTTCTGCAAGGCGATCGACACCTTCTGCCCGCTCGGCCCGTGGATCGTCACGCCGGACGAGATCCCCGACCCCCATGATCTGGCGATGACGCTGCGCGTGAACGGCAGAGACAGGCAGATCTCGCACTCGAGCAAGATGTCCGTGACGATCCCTGAGATCCTCTCTCACTACTCGGCGCTCGGGTACTCGGCCGGAGACGTGCTCTCGACGGGCACCGTGTCCGGTGTCGCCGGGTTCAGCCCGGACGCGGCGTCGCTCTACCTCCGTCCCGGCGACGTGATCGAGGCGGAGATCGAGAGGATCGGCGTCCTCCGGAACCCGGTCGTGTCGTGGCAGGAGGCGCACGGCGAGCCGGCGCCCGA
>DASZLW010000085.1:0-3277 GCA_035552175.1 Gaiellaceae bacterium
TTCCACGATCTCGTGTGGCTCGCGAACGGTCACTCGTTCCAGGTTCTGCTCGACCGGTACGTCGGCGGCGAACGAGGGCTCCGGGTGCTCGAGGTGGGGGCGGCGAAGGCCTGGGCCGCGCCGTACTGGCGCGAGCGCGGCTGCGAGTACGTCGCGACTGACATCCTCGTCGACCCGAAGATCGGCCTCGGCCGTGGCTCGTTCTACGGCGACTTCGGCCGTGTCCAGGCAGACGGCGAGCACCTCCCGTTCGCGGACACGACGTTCGACATCACCTACTGCGTCGCCACGCTTCACCACGCGCTCGACCTGCCGCTGATGCTCGCCGAGATGGCGCGCGTGACGAAGCTTGACGGGGTCGTCGCCGGGCTCAACGAGGGGACGCGCGGCGTGTTCGCGAGCAGCGAGAACCCCGCTCAGGAGGGAGAGAAGGAGCTCGGGATCAACGAGCATGTCCACACCGTCCGGGCCTACCTCGGGGCGTTCCGCAAGGCCGGGATCTCGGTGCGGCGGATCGAGCGTTCCGAGGGCTGGCCGCCGAAGCCGTGGGGCGGCCTCCTCTCCCGGATCCCGAAGATCGGGATGACGCTCGGCACATTCGTCCACCTGACCGCCGGCGGTTACGGGAGCGTCTCGATCTATGCCCGCAAGCGGCGGTGACCACGCCGGCCCACAGCGCGTAACCAGTCGCGCGGGGCTGACGCGCTTTGTCCCGTGGATCGCCCTCGTGCTCGGGGTGCTCGCGTTCTACTGGGTCGAGGCGGCACTCCGGAAGGGCCCGTGGGTGTTCAGCGACGAGCTCGAATGGACACAGCTCTCCCGGGCGATCGCGAAGACCGGGCACGCGGCGCGGCGAACCTCGCCGCACTCGTTCGAATCGCTCTACTCGTACCTGATTGCACCGGCATGGTGGATCCACTCGAACGCGACGGCGTACGCCGCGATCAAGTACCTGAACTCGGTCGTGATGTGCCTGACGGCGGTCCCGACGTTCCTGCTCGCGCGGATGCTCGTCCCGCGGCGGACGGCAGTCGTGGTCGCGCTGCTCTCGATCGCGATCCCGTCGATGACCTACGCGACGTCGATCGTCCCCGAGCCGCTCGCGTACCTCTGGTTCGTGACGGCGGCGCTCCTCGCCGTCAAGGCGCTCTCCGCACCGACTCCGAAGAACGTGGCGGCGGCGGCTCTGCTCGCGGTCGCCGGCCCCCTGATCCGATCGGAGTTCCTCGCACTTCCGGCCATCCTCGTCGTCTCCGCAGCGTTCATGTGGATCCTGCGCGGCGGGTCGGGCACGCGCCGTCTGCGGCGGGTCGGGCTCTCGGTCGGCGTGCTCGCGATCGGCGGATACCTGTTCAATCGGCTCGTCGTAATGCACGTCCAGAGCTGGAACACGAGCCAGTACTTCAACCACGCGACGCTGGGACAAGGCGGCGTCGCCGCGGGAGCTCTCGCGATCGGGCTCGGGATGGGGCCGTTGATCGGCGGGCTCGCCTCGCTCTGGCTGCCCGAACGGGGCGGCGACCCGGTCTACCGCGCGTTTGCGGTCTACCTCGGCTCGGCGATCGTGACGTGCTGGGTCTATACGGCGGCGAAGGCGACCTACGTCCAGACGCTCTCGAGTCTCCGCTCGCTGATCGAGGAGAGGAATCTCTTCTTCCTCTCGCCCCTCTTGCTGCTCGGAACCGCGATGGTGCTGGGGGCGAGGCGGGTGAACTGGCTCGCAGTCGGCGCGGCTGTCGTGCTCGCGGTCGCGGTCGTTTGGTCGAACAGGCTCGAGGTGGGCGCGCCGTACTACGAGGCCCAGGGGCTCGCGATCCCGACCCTGCTGAACCGCAACTTCATCTTCACGGTGCAGGACGTCCATGCCGTGTTGCTCGGAGTCGTCGCGCTGACCCTCGCGTTCATCGCGATGAGGCGGCGCTCGTGGGTGGCGCCGCTCGCCGCCGTGCTCGCCGCAGGGTGGCTGCTCACCGGCGAGATCTACGACACGAAGGCGAACATCGATCCGTACAGCACCGCCGAGAAGCTGCCGGCTCCGCGGTCCTGGATCGACGATGTCACGCACGGGGCGCCGACGACGTTTCTCGGGGTGCAGCTCGTCGATGCGACTCCGGTGTGGCTGACCGAGTTCTGGAATCGCTCGATCGACCACGTCTACGCGATCGACGACAGCGCGCCCCCGCCGGGGCCTATCGCTGCACCGTTCCTCCTGTCGACCGACGGAGCACTCGCCGACTACACGGGCAACCGGTACACGGTCGCAAGCCCCGGGGTCGATCTCGCCGCGCGACCGCTGGCTCAGAAGACCATGCCCGGGACGGGCGTGTACACGCTCTACAGCACCCCGCATCCGTGGCGGCTCCGCGATGAGTTCCACAACATCACGACCGATGGGTGGGGGCTCAATCCGTTCGAGTACACGTACTTCCCGCCGGGCGGCCCGGGTACGTTGCGGATCGACCTTTCGCGCACGGGCGCGGCGATCTCCGGGCCGCCGGGTCGCGCGACGGTCGAGGTCGGCTCCGTGAAGCTCGACTCGAACGGGGATCCGGAGCTCGGGAAACGCTGGGAGACGGTGCACGCGACGGTCCCGAACGGCGGTGAGAAGACCGTCGTGATCCACGTCGCCTCGTCACCCGTGACGGTGCGGATCGTCGTCACTCCGACGGTTCCCCTCTCGGTCGACTCGCGAAATCTTGCGGCTCAGCCGGCGTTCTTCTTCAAGCGCGACCCCTGACCCGGCGTTCGCACACGATCGATTCCGGCCGCGGGCGAGCGGCAGGGCTGACGCCGCTGTATCGTCCGGCGCCGTGAGGATCGGTGTCGCGAAGGAGATCAAGTCCGACGAGTACCGCGTCGCGCTCACGCCTGCGGGAGCGCTCGAGCTGATCAACCGTGGGCACGCGGTGACGATCGAGACCGGGGCGGGAACCGGGAGCTCGTTCGTGGATGCGGCCTACGAGCGCGTCGGCGCGCGCATCGCTTCGGTCGACGATGTCTGGGCCTCGAGCGACCTGCTCCTGAAGGTAAAGGAGCCGATCGAGCCGGAGTACGGCCGGCTTCGCGAGGGCCTCGTCCTCTTCACGTACCTGCACATCGCGGCGGACGAGCCGTTGACGCGCGCGCTCGTCGATTCCGGTATCGGAGCCGTCGCCTACGAGACGGTCGAGACGGCGCGAGGCGCGCTGCCTCTGCTCGCGCCGATGTCCGAGGTCGCCGGACGGCTTGCGGCGCAGGCCGGCGCATATTTCCTCGAGAAGCCTTTCGGCGGCCGGGG
>DASZLW010000086.1:0-5791 GCA_035552175.1 Gaiellaceae bacterium
CGCTACGCTGAAGATGCTTCTGCCGCCGACGAGCGGCGCGAAAACCGGGGTGCCGCCTGCAGGCGGCTGAGATCAAACCCGTCGAACCTGCTCCGGGTCATGCCGGCGAAGGGAGAGTGCATGGACGACACGCCACACTGGGGAATCGAGCCGGTACCCGCGCGCCTGCGGCTTCTGGGCGTCTTCGACGGCTTCCTGCTCTGGGCGAACCTCTCGGTGTCGCTGCTCGTGATCGTCGCCGGGGCGTTCCTCGTGCTGCCGGCGTCCGAGTTCGGACTCGCCCTCTCGCTCCCGGAGGCGCTCGGCGCGATCGTCGCCGCGGCGTTCGCGGGCAACCTGCTGCTCGGGATCGGCGGCCTGATCGGCGCCGAGGCCGGAGTGCCGACGATGGTTCTCCTGCGCGCGCCACTCGGCCGGCGCGGCTCCTACCTCCCGACCGGGCTGAACATCGTCCAGTGCATCGGCTGGTCGGTGTTCGAGCTGATCGTGATCGCGACCGGCGCGAGCGCGCTCTCCCATCAGGTCTTCGGGTTCGGCGGGACCGTCTTCTGGAAGATCCTCTTCGGTCTCGTCGCAACGGTGCTGGCGTTGCTCGGGCCGGTCGGCTTCGTGCGACGCTACGTGCGGAAGTTCGCCGTGTGGATCGTCGTCGCCTCACTCGTCTACCTCTCCTGGTGGTCCCTCCACGGGCAGCATGTCGACCGGCTCTGGCATCGCCCGGGCGCGCATGCCTTCTGGCCGGGCTTCGATCTCGTGCTCGCGAGCATCATCTCCTGGACGCCGCTCGTCGCCGACTACACCCGCTTCTCACGGAGCCGCGCAGCCGGGTTCCTCGGCGCCGGGATCGGATATTTCGTGCCGACGATCCCCCTCTTCGCTCTTGGGGCCGTGATCGCGATGTCGCGGTCGATCAGCGACGCGCCGGGGCTCCTCACGGCGATCGCCGCCGGGGGCGCCGCGAGCGTGATCGCCCTGCTCGCGTTGACGGTCGACGAGAGCGACGAGGCGTTCGCGAACGTCTACTCGGGGGCCGTGTCGCTGCAGAACCTGTTCCCCGGCGTGGGGCAGCGAGTCCTCGTGGCCGGGACGGCCGCCGTCGCCACCGTCGGCGCCCTCCTGATCGACCTCCGGAACTACCAGCCGTTCCTCTTCCTGCTCGGATCGTTCTTCGTGCCGCTCCTCGGCGTGCTGCTCGCGGATTGGCTCCTCTCGGGGCGGCGGTACCGGCGCGAGGACATCTTCGGAGCGCCCGACCTGCGCGTCGAGACGGTGGCGGCGTGGCTCGTCGGGTTCTGCCTCTACCAGTGGCTCTACCCGGACGGCCCGTCGTGGTGGACCCGCCTCGTCGCCCACACCGACCCGCACTCGCTGCCATGGGGCGGTGCGTCGATCCCGAGCTTCGCGGCCGCGTTCGCGCTCACGGTGATCGCGCGGCTCGTCGTGCTGCGTCCAGCTCTCGCGCGCGCATGATCGCGCTCCTGGGGAACCTGTCGCGCGACCTGCTTCCCGGTGAGCCGCCTCGCCCCGGCGGTGCGCCCTTCCATGCGGCACGGGCGTTGAAGCATCTCGGGGAGCAAGCCGTGCTCTATCCGCGCTGCGCGGCGGCCGACCGGGCCGAGCTCCTGCCGCCCCTCGTCGCCCTCGGGTCGACCGTCCACTACGTGCCCGGGCGGCACACCGCGAGCTTCGAGATGAGCTACGAGGACGACCGCCGGTCGATGACGGTCGTGGCACTCGGCGACACGTGGCTTCCGACCGAGGTGCCGACGCTGCCGGATGCGGTGCGGTGGGTGCACGTCGGGCCGCTCGCCCGCAGCGACTTTCCGGCCGAGACGCTGGCCGCCCTCGCGCGCGGACACCGGCTGTCCTTCGACGGCCAGGGGCTCGTGCGACCCGCTCGAACCGGACGGCTCGAGCTCGACGCGGAGTTCGACCCCGAGGTTCTCCGGCACGTCTGGGTGCTGAAGCTCTCCGAGGAGGAGGCGGCCGTGGTCGGAGATCCGACCGGGCTCGGCGTTCGCGAGCTGCTCGTCACCGACGGCCCGCGCGGCGCCACGGTGTACTCCGACGGGCGCGCGACGCCGGTGCCCGCGTTCCCGCTCGCGGGCGATCCGACGGGAGCAGGCGACGCGTTCTGCATCGCATATGTCGCCTCTCGCTCCGCCGGGTTCGCTCCCGCTGCAGCCGCGCGGCGCGCGACCGCGGTGGTCGCCACGGTGATCGCAGGATGATCGCTCTCGTCGCGACGGCTGACGGCTCCTTCACGGTCGACCTCGAGACGGAGGAGATCGAGGCGGCAGAGCCGTTCGAGCCGCCGGCGCAGCCGAGCCTGAACCTGCCGCGGATCGTCGCTGCAGCGGAGGGCGGATCGACCGTCGTCGCCGTCGTCGACGCGAAGCCGCCGATGCTCGTCTCGTATGACGCGGGCGCGACCTGGCGCGAGTCGGGACGTGGGCTTCCGGCCGGGCGGGCCGTCGCCGTCGCGGCCTCGAATCCCGACGTCCTCGTCTACGCGGCGCGCAACCGGCTCTACGTCTCGCGCAACGGCGGCGTCTTCTGGACGGCGATCGCAGTCGAGCTTCCGGAGATCGAGGCGGTCTCCGTCACGGAATAGCGAACTCGCCGCGCGCGACCGTCACCGCCTGGCCGCCGACGAGGACGCGCTCGATCTTCTCGGCCGAGCCGTCGACCCGCGCGAAGAGCTTCGACGGGCGGCCGATCTCGACGCCCTGGCTGATCTCGATCTCCTCACCGAACTCGATCCGGCCGTGGCGGGCGAGATGGATCGCGAGCGGGCCGGCTGCCGAGCCGGTGGCTGCGTCCTCGTCGATGCCGTGCCCAGGCGCGAACATGCGCGTCTTCCAGCCGGCACCGTCGCGGGCGAAGCAGTTCGTCCCGGCGCCCGTGGCGCGGCCGAGGGCGGCGAAGTCGGGTGCGAGCGCCGCTACCCGTTCCGGGCTGTCGAGCTCGACGTAGACGTGCGTGGGCCCGAGGTGGTAGAGCTCGATCGGGAGGCCCGACCTCTCGAGCCCGAGCGCGGCCAGGAGCGCGGCCTCGTTCGCGAACGTCTCCCACGGCGGGATCGGCTGCTCCATCCAACCGAAGCTGATCCGCGCGCCTTCACGCTGCAGCTCGACGGGGACGACGCCCGCGCCTGTCTCGAGCCGGAGCACGATCTTCTGCAGCGGGCCGCCGAGGACGAAAGCCGCGCCGAGCGTCGGGTGGCCGGCGAACGGGAGCTCGCTCGCAGGGGTGAAGATGCGGATGCGCACGTCGGCGTCCTTGTCGTGCGGCGGGAGCACGAAGACGGTCTCCGCGAAGTTCATCTCCTTCGCGAGGGCCTGCATCGTCAGAGGATCGAGGTCGCGTGCGTCGGTGAAGACGGCGAGCTGGTTTCCGGTCAGCGGGATGTCGGTGAAGACGTCGCAGACGACGTAGCGGAGCCGGCGCATCGCGCGAGCGTAGCGCGGGTGGGTGGGCCGGCGGCAGGGCCGGGCGCGCCGGCGGCCCTGACTAGTCTTGAGTTGTGCTCGTGATCCTCGTCCGCCACGCCGAAGCTGCTCCCGGTCAACCGGATGAGCTGCGCCCGCTGACCGCTTCGGGACGTCAGGCAGCCCGGATGCTCGGCGACCTCCTCGCGGAGCGGGCACCGGTTGCGGTCGTGACGAGCCCCTTGCTGCGGGCGCGGGAGACTGCCGACGCGCTCGCGGCGGCAGCGAGCCTCGAGGCCACCGTCGACGAGCGGCTGGCGCCGGGCGCCACGGGCGAGAGCCTGCGCGCGGCAGTCGCGGGGCTCGGGGAGACGGTGATCGCGGTCGGCCACCAGCCTGACTGCAGCGAGATCGTCCTCGACCTGACCGACCGGGACGTCTCCTTCCCGACCGCAGGGTTCGTCGAGCTCGAGCTTTGAGCCGCCCTCGTGACAGTTCTGTGACGGTGACTGTCCCCGGACATGTCGCGAAGGACACGCCCGGTTTGCAGGTCTTCTTCGGGTGCGAAGGTCCGTTCGGGCGTTTTCGTCACACTCTCGTGACGGTGACTGTCCCCGGCCGTGGCCGCCCGGGACGAGGGCCGAAATGAGCGTGGCGATTCGGGTCGAGGGGCTGACCAAGAGCTACGGCTCGCACGAGGCCCTGCGCGGCATCTCGTTCGAGATCGCAAGCGGGGAGGTCTTCGGGCTGCTCGGACCGAACGGGGCCGGGAAGACGACCACGATCGAGATCCTCGAGGGCTACCGCAAGCGGGACGCCGGAACGGTCGACGTGCTCGGCGTCGACCCGGCCGCGGCCAGGCGTGCGTGGCGCGAGCGGGTCGGCGTCGTGCTCCAGTCGTCGTCGCTCTACCCGAACCTGACCGTCCGTGAGAGCCTCGAGGTGTTCGGCGGCTACTACTCCGCTCCACGCGACGCCGGCGAGGTGATCGAGATCGTCGGTCTCGCCGAGAAGGCCGGAGCTCGCTGCCGCACGCTCTCGGGCGGCCAGAAGCGGCGGCTCGACCTCGGACTCGCACTCGTCGGCAATCCCGACCTGATCTTCCTCGACGAGCCGACGACCGGCTTCGACCCTGGCGCCCGGCGAGCCGCCTGGGACACGATCCGCAACCTCCGCTCGCTCGGGACGACGATCCTCCTCACGACGCACTACCTCGACGAGGCCGAGCAGCTCGCCGACCGGGTGGCCGTGCTCCGCGAGGGGCGGATCGTCCGCGAGGGCACGCCCGCAGATCTCACGGGCGAGAGCGCCGAGACCGAGATCCGCTTCCGCAGGGACGGCGAGCTCGTCGTCGAGCAGACGACCGACCCGACGCGCCGGCTTCACGAGCTGACCTCCGAGGCGATCGAGCGCGGCGAGGAGCTCGACGGCCTCGAGGTGCGCCGCCCGACGCTCGAGGATGTCTACCTCGAGCTCACCGGCGACTAGACCTGGGCGCTGCACACGCGAACAGGGGGCGTTCCGCGTCAGGCGGGTTCGAGGACGCACGGCGAGTAGCCGCCGAGCGAGGAGCCGATTCCCTCGAGGACGTCCGCCCATCGACCCTGCGGCCGGTCGAACTCCGGGACGAGCCCGCGCACCGGCACGGCGACCACGACCTCGCCGCGACGGAAGGCGCACGTCCCGGGTGAGGCGGGAAGCGGTTCGTACCCGTCCGCGAACGCGTCGGGCCGCCGCCCCCGCAAGGCGAGCAGCTGCCTGATCGCCCAGAGCTTCACAGTCTCCCGGTCATGCTCGCCACCGGCGAGAAGATGCGCGACGACGTCGCGGCGGCGATCCCAGTCGACCGGCCTTCGATTGTCGGGGTCGACGAGTGCGAGGTACCAGAGCTCGTCGCCGCCGTAGATGTCAGGCACGCCCGGGGAGGTGAATCGAAGCACGAGCTGCCCGATCGACGCTTGCTCCCCGAGCGGCGCGATCTCCGCCGCAAACGGCACGAGCTCCTCCATGAACGGCGCGTGCTCGAAGAGCCCGCGGCAGAATGTCGCCACGGCCGAGTCCCACACCGGGTCCGGATCGACCCAGCTCGTGCGCCGCTTCTCCTCGTGTACGGCCTTCTCGAGATAGGAGACGAGGCGCTCGGGCGAGAGCGGCCAGGCGCCGACGAGCGTCTGGTAGACGAGCAGCTCCTCGCCCCAGCTCGGTGCGCCCTCGGAGCGAAGCGGCTCGTTCAGCCGCCGCCACCCGCGCGCGAGCTCGCTCCACCGCTCCGCCATCCCCGCGAGGACGCCGATGCGCGCCCGCACGTCGGCACTCCGCTTCGTGTCGTGCGTGGTGCCCGCGAGCAGCGCGTGCGGGAA
>DASZLW010000087.1:0-11457 GCA_035552175.1 Gaiellaceae bacterium
ATGGTGACCCGCTCCGCGCTCCAGAACGCCGCGTCGATCGGCAAGAACATCCTCACCACCGAGGCGATCGTCACCGACGCACCCGAGAAGGCCGGCGCGGGCGCCGGCGCCGGGATGCCCGACATGTCGGGGATGATGTAGGCCGAGCGAGGCGATGGTCCGACGGAGGCGCGGGAAACCGCGCCTCCGTCATTTAAGGACAGTTGCTCGATCGGCATCCGCAGGCGCAAAACGCCGCTTGTGATGCAAGTCACAAGGCCCCTCGAGCGCGGCGCGATCGGATTCGTGTGGGAGGGGCATGAAGCCCGATCCGGTCCCAGTGCGCTGCGATGTGTCCGGCGCGCGAACTCGATTCCGACCCCGGACAGCAGAAGAGCCGGCGATATGTGGCCGACTCTCCTGGTCATACGGACGGGTTGGGTTGCGTCAGGGGAAATGATCGGCGCGGAAGGGCCAGGGCAATAGTCCCTGAAACGGGGGATCTTTGTAAGTCGTAAAATCTCCCTGAACTCAGAAGGAGTAGCGCTCCTCCTGCCAGGGATCCGCGTCGTTGTGGTACCCGTAGCGCTCCCAGAACCCGGGCCGGTCGACGGCACGCAGCTCGATCCCCTTCAGCCACTTGGCGCTCTTCCAGAAGTACTTGTGCGGGATCACGAGCCGCAGCGGGTAGCCGTGCTCGGCGGTGAGCGGCGCGCCGTCGCCGTGGGTCGCCAGTAGGGCGAGGTCGTCTTCGAGCGAGACGTACGGGACGTTTGCCGTGAAGTCGTGCTCGGCCCAGGCGATCGCGAACCGGGCGGTCGGGAGCGGCCGGCAGAGCTTTGCGAGCTCGCGCCAGTGCACCCCCTCGAACGGCATGTCGAAGCGGCTCCAGCGGGTCACGCAGTGGATGTCCTGCGTGTTGCCCGAACGCGGCAGCGCGTTGAACTGCGTCCAGTCGAGCTCGATCGCCTCCTCGACCTCGCCCCAGACCCTGAACCGCCAGGTTTCGAGGTCGACGTGCGGCACGGAGCCGGCGTGCAGGACAGGCCATTTCTCGGTCATGTGTTGCCCGGGCGGAAGTCGCGCCGGGTCGAAGCCCGCGTCGCGTACCTTCCGCTCGTCCCTCGACCTGAACACGCTGCCTAGACTAGTTCGATGGGCCCGGTCGCCACGAAAGCGTACGTCCGCCCCCGGGCGTGCATCGGTGTCCGAGGACCGGACGCCGCCGATCTCCTGCAGCGCCTCGTCTCGAACGACGTCCTCGCGAGCGAGTCGTGCGAGGCGTTGCTCCTCACGCCGAAAGGCCGCGTGGTCGCTCCGCTGCTCGTCTGGCGCCGCGGCGAGAACGACTTCCTGCTCCTGACCGAGCCCGAGCTCGGCGAGACCGTTCGAGCCCACCTCACCCGGATGCGGATTGCCGCGAAGTGCGAGATCGCGCTCGAGGAGCACACCTCGGCGATCGTGCTCGGCGGCACCGAAGGGATCCCGACGGGCGACTACGGCGTCCCGGCGGTCGAGGTGCTCGACCTCGACGGCTTCGCCGAGCCGGCCGACGACGAGCTCGAACGGCTCCGCATCCTCGCCCGCACCCCGCGATGGGGCCGCGAGATCGACGACGGGATCCTTCCCGCCGAGGCCGGCCTCGACGAGCGCGCCGTCTCGTTCGAGAAGGGCTGCTATCCCGGTCAGGAGCCGCTCGCCCGCCTGCACAACCGCGGCCACGCAAACC
The DNA here is from genome assembly GCA_035552175.1 of Gaiellaceae bacterium. Taxonomy (GTDB): domain Bacteria; phylum Actinomycetota; class Thermoleophilia; order Gaiellales; family Gaiellaceae; genus PALSA-600. Next base: position 1,709 of record DASZLW010000087.1, read on the forward strand.
GCACCCTCCGTGTCCTCGACACGGGCGCCGAGCATGTCCGCCAGGCCGACGAGGTGGCCCACGGCGATCGCGCAGTCGGCCGCGTCACGAGCTCAGTCCGGGGCCTCGCGCTCGCATACGTGAGAGCCGACGTCCCCGACGACGCCGAGCTCACGGTGGCGGGGCGCCCCGCACGGATACACTGACCGCCCCGCGCCCGTAGCTCAGGGGATAGAGCGCTGCCCTGCGGAGGCAGAGGTCGCAAGTTCGATTCTTGCCGGGCGCACTACGAGGTGAGGACCAAGACGCCTCGATTTCGGACATCCCGGACCGGCTGCTCGAGAGGTTGAGCCCGTCCAGGACGGCGCAGCGGGGCCGGCCGGGCCGGCATGCGTACCCCGACCGTGCGCCCGAAGTCGACGAGCATGTCGCCGGCGACGACGGCACAGCCGCTCTCGACCCAGAGCACGATGTCGTTCGGCAATCTTCCGGGGAACCGGACCTGGAGCTCGGGGCGGTTCAGCCAGCCGGGCCCGAAAGCTCGCGATGCGGCCCGGTCGCGGCCCGCGCACGACGGCCGGCCAGGGTGCCGCTGCTGAAGCGGAAGAGCAGCGCCGGCGGTTCGGGGCCGCCGGCGACGCTCTTCCGATCCGGTTCCGGTTACCTGTGCAGGGTCACGCGGACGAGCTTGGTGGCGAGGCGGCCGCCCTTCGGCGTGAACGTGACGCCGAGATCGAAGGACACCGAGCCCTTGGCCTTGATCGCCGCGAGGCCCGCAGCGGTCGGCGTCAGGTTGATCGTGACCGTGCCGGCCTTCGTCGCCACGAGGTGGCTCGAGATCACGAGGCGCGGTTTCTTGACCGGAAGCCCGTTCGACGGACGCGCGAACATCTGGCCGAACGACACCTTGCCGGGGCCGGACACCGTCACCCTGCCGTGCCACTTGCCGGCGCCGTAGGTGAACTGCCCGTGCGTCGAGAAGGCGTTGCTCGGGAGCGTCGCCTTCGTCGCGAGCGCGCAGCGGAACGGCGCCAGATATGCCGTGGCGGTCGGACTCGCAGCCGGGACGACCGTGAACGACTTCGCCGGTGCGCTCGTCGTGAGGCTCGCCACAAGCGAACCCCCGGACGAGATCGTGTTGTTCAGCATCCACTTCGCAGTGGTGCCAGACGGGAGGCCCTGCGTCGAGAGCGTGCCGACGGTCCCGCCGATGTTCACGTTGGTCACCGAGGCCTCGGCGGCACCGAACGCGAACACGCCCTGCTGCACGCCCGAGGCGAGGTCGATGTTGAGCGTGTACGCGGTGCCGTTGCCGGTTGCGGTGCACGAGTCGCCTGTTGCCACCTGCGGGGATGCGCCCGATGCCGCAACGAGGATCGCGGCCGGCGCCAGCACCCCCAGTAGTCCGATCCAGAACTTCGTCATCTCCCTCTCCTTCTTTCAGAGTCGTCTCCAGCCGAGGCGGCTACTGATCGTCATGTACCCCGGCGGCGCCCGATGCACGCACCGCGGCGCGGCGTTCCGCGAGGGCGCGCGAACCTCGTCTGAACCGTTTCTCTACCGTTCCCCGGCAGCGTCGCGACATGAGCTTCGTCTTTCGGCCCCGTCCGGCCCGGCAACGCGCCCGCAGCTACAACTCATGGAGATGACGATCGACCAGCGCATCGGCCGGGAGACCGTCGTTGCGGGTTACCGGATCCTGGAGCCGATCGGCCGTGGCGGGTCGAGTGTCGTCTACCGGGCCGAGCACGTGAAGCTCGGACGCACCGCTGCGCTGAAGCTCCTGACGCCGGGGCTCGGCGAGTCGGAGCGGCACGAGCGCTTCCTGAGGGAGTCACGGCTCGCCGCCTCGCTCGACCACCCGAACATCGTTCCCGTCTACGACGCCGGCGAGGAGGACGGCCACCTCTACATCGCGATGGCGTGCATCGACGGATCGGATCTGAAGACGCTGCTGATCAAGGAAGGCCGGCTGGCGATCCGTCGCGCGCTCCGAATCGTCGGCCAGATCGCCTCGGCGCTCGATGCGGCCCACGCGCGCGGCCTCGTCCACCGCGACGTCAAGCCCGAGAACATCCTCGTCGGTGCCGACGACCGCGCCTACCTCTCCGACTTCGGCGTCGTCAAGGAGGTCGCTGCACTCAGCGCGACGCGCACCGGGAGCTTCGTCGGAACGATCTCCTATTGCGCGCCCGAGCAGATCGAAGGCAAGGACGTCGATCCGCGCGCCGACGTCTATGCGCTCGCGTGCGTCCTCTACGAATGCCTCGTCGGTACGCCGCCCTTCCACCGCTCATCCGACATCGCGGTGCTGAACGCCCACCTCCACGCGCCGCCGCCGAAGCTCTCGAAGGCGGCGCCCGACGTCCCCGCCGAGCTCGAGCCCGTGCTCGCGAAGGCGCTCTCCAAGTCGCCGCTCGACAGGTACGCGAGCTGCGGCGATCTTCTCGGAGCGGCCCGTGCTGCCGCGGTTCCCCCACCCCGCGTCATGCGGGGGCGTCTCGCCCTCTCGCTTGCGGTCCTCGGCGCTGCGGCCGCGATCGGCGCCGTGGTCGCGCTCGGGATCTCGAGCCTGACGAGCAGCTCGCCGCGCCCGCGGACGGTCACGAGGATCGAGACGACGACCGTGAGGGCCGCGAGCTCGCCGTTCGCGCCGTTCCTCGCGAGCACCGACGGGCGCACGCTCAACGACTCCGCCTTCGCGCTGATCCACGCCGGCCAGTACGAGCTCGCGCTTCCGTTCGCGTGGAAGGCGATGCACGCCGCCGGCCACAGGACGAGCACGTTCGGCTACGCAACGTTCAACTACGGCTACGCGCTGCTGAAGCTCGGGCGGTGTGCCGCCGCGGTTCCCTGGCTCGAGCGCTCGCTGAAGCGTGAGCCGAAGGCGAATGCCGGCGACATCGTCGGGCCGATCACGCAGGCGCGGAGCTGTGCGCAAGGTGAAGCATCCGGGCAAACGCAGTCGCCGTCGTCGGGCGGTCAGTCGGACTCTTCTGCAACGCAGTGAGCAGCGTGAGCGCAACGTCGCTCGAGAGCTCCGGCCGCCGCTCTCGCGGGTCCGGCGGTGGCTCCACGAGATGAGCGAAGCCGAGCTCGGCCAGGCTGCGGCCGGTGAACGGCGGTTCCGAGACGAGGCACTCGTACAGCACGCAGCCGAGCGCGTAGATGTCGGCCGCGGGCGTTGCGTCGGTTCCCTCGATCAGCTCGGGGGCCAGGTACAGAGCCGTCCCGAGCGGCTGCCCGTCGCGCGTCATCCGGGTCGAGTCGGCTCCGCGGGCGAGCCCGAAGTCGGCGAGAGCGGCTCTGTCGCCGTCGAGCAGCACGTTCGACGGCTTCAGATCGCGATGAAGGACCCCTCTCGCATGAAGGGCGTCGAGCCCCTTGCCGAGCTGGGCTGCGAGGGTGACGGCCTCACCGAGGCCGAGGCTTCCGCGCTCGGCGAGGCGCCGGGCCAGCGAACCGTCGCGGAAGAGCGGGAGGACGATGAAGCCGTCGCCCGACTCGAGCACCGGCACGAGGTACGGCGAGTCGATCTCCGCCGCGATCCGCGCCTCGCGCTCGAAGCGCCGCCTCGCGACGATGTCGCCTGCGTGCTCGGCGCGCAGGAGCTTCACCGCCACCTCGGTCCCGTCCGGCCCGAACGCGCGATGGACCACTCCGGTCGCCCCCTCGCCGAGGATCGCGCCGAGCCGGTAACCGGCTACTCCTGCCTCTCCCTCCATGGGCGCCCATGATGGACTACGCGCTGCTCGGGCCGCTCGAGGCGCGCGGGCAAGACGGGCCCGTCGAGCTTCCGGGCGGAAAGCCCCGGGCCCTCCTCGCCCTGCTCCTGCTCGAGGGCGGCCGGGCCGTTCCGGTCGAGTCGCTTCTCGAAGGTCTCTGGGAGAAGGTGCCGCCGAGCGCGCACAAGGTGCTCCAGGCGCATGTCTCGCAGCTCCGGAAGGCGCTCGGGCCCGAGGCGATCGAGACGCGGCCGCCCGGGTACCTGCTCCGCCCAGGCTCGCTCGACCTGGCGCGCTTCGAAGCGCTCGCGGAGTCGGCGCGGACGGTCGACGATCCCGCGCGCCGGGCCCAGCTCTACCGCGAGGCGCTCGCCCTCTGGCGCGGCCCGGCGCTCGCCGAGTTCCGCCGGGAGCCGTTCGCGGTGGCCGCGGCGCGCAGGCTCGCGGAGCTGCGGCTCGAGGTGATCGGCCGCCGGGTCGAGGCAGAGCTCGCTCTCGGCGAGCACGAGCGGCTCGTCCCCGAGCTGCAGACCCTGGTCGAGTCGGAGCCGCTCCGGGAGCAGCTTCGAGCGCAGCTCATGCTCGCTCTCTACCGCTGCGGCCGCCAGGCCGAAGCGCTCGCCTACTACCGCGAAGGCCGCCGACTCCTCGTCGAAGGGCTCGGCATCGAGCCCGGGCCTGCCCTGCAGGAGCTCGAACGGGCGATCCTGCGCCACGACGTTCCCGCCGAGCGCGTCCCGGCCTCCCGCGGCGCCGTCGTCTGCGCCGGCTCGGTGCCCGTCGAGCTCTTCGCTCCGCTCGCCGGCGACGAGCGGGAGCTGCTGCTCGTCGAGCTCGTCTCCGACCCTTCGCGCCTCGGCGAGCGCTCGAGCGCGCTCGAGCGGAAACGCGGATCGGTCGGTGGGAGCGCGCGGACGGCCTGCTTCACCTCGACCGATCCGGGCGCCGACCTCGCCCGGTTCGCGGGAGAGCAGGAGGCCGAGCTGCTCGTGGTCGACACGCTCGACCCGGCGCTCCTCGCTGATGCCCCGTGCGATGTCGCGTTCGTGACGGGTGGACGCTCCTTCGAGCGGAACGGCCCCATCCTCGTCCCGTTCGGCGGAGCGAGGGCCGAATGGGCTGCACTCGAGCTTGCCGCGTGGCTCGCGCGAGCGCACGGCGTGGCGCTGCGCCTCGTCGGAGTCGAGGCGGGGGAGGGCCGTCGCGACGCGAGCCGGATGCTCGCGGGTGCCTCGCTCGTCCTGCAGCGATTCGCGGGGATGGGCGCCGAGACGGCAATCGTCGCCCCCGGAGCCGACGGGATCCTGGCCGAGCGGGGAGCGGCGATCGTCGTCTCGCTCGCCCGGAGCGAGCTCGACCCTGTGCGGCAGGCGCTCTCCGAACGCGCGGAGGTACCGGTGCTGCTCGTGCACGCGGGCCTCCGGCCGGGCGGCCTCGCGCCCGATCGGACATTGACTCGCTTCAGCTGGTCGCTGGCCGAGCCGTGATTTGAGGAGCTTCTCCGTCGCGGCGGGCCCCCTGTAAAGCTTGCGAGTCGCAACCCAGCCCCATTCCAGGGATGTCCGTCGGGCGCGGCCGGTACGACGACGTATACGTGGAGGTCTATGACGGCATCTTCGGGGAGACGCAGGCCGAGCGACTCCTGTGGCGCGCCGGGTTCGGGCCGCGGCCCGGTGAGGCGAAGGCGCTCGCCGCGAAGGGCCTCGACGGCGCCGTGGACTCGCTGCTCGCACCGGGCGCCGAGAAGCTCGTCGGTCCTGCGCCCCACGCCGAGAAGGGGGCGCCGCTGCACCCGTTCTCGGTATGGGGAGAGGATCACTGCTGGTGGCTCGACCGGATGGTGCGCACCTCGCGCCCGCTCGTCGAGCGGATGACGCTCGTCTGGCACGACTGGTTCGCAACCTCGAACGAGGGCGTGGGCTCGCAGCGCCTGATGATCGGCCAGAACGAGCTCTTCCGGAGCCACGCGGTCGGTGCCTTCGACCGGCTGCTCCACGACGTCACGCGCGATCCGGCGATGCTGCTCTGGCTGAACGGAACGCAGAACGTCAAGGATGCGCCGAACGAGAACTACGGCCGCGAGATGATGGAGCTCTTCACGCTCGGTGCCGACCGCGGCGCGTACACCGAGGAGGACGTCCGCCAGCAGGCGCGCTCGCTCACCGGCTGGCAGAACCGCTGGAGCAAGACACGGGGCGAGATCGACTTCCACTTCGACCCGGCCCAGCACGACGACGGCGTCAAGCGCGTCTTCCACCAGACCGGCCGGTTCACCTGGGAGGACGCCTGCCGCCTGTGCGTCACTCATCCGCTGCACGCCTCGTTCTTCGTCGAGAAGCTCTGGTCGTACTTCGTTCCCACGGCCCCGAGCCCGGCGACCCGCGACGGGCTCGTCGCGCTCTACACGCCCGCCTACTCGGTGAAGGACGTCCTCGGCGCGATCCTGCGCCATCCCGACCTCCACACGGGCGGGCGGATGGTGAAGCCGCCGATCGTCCACCTTGCCGGGCTCCTGCGCCGGATCGGCTCGGGGATCACGACCACCGACTGGGCGTGGATCGGCCAGATGTCCGGGCAGCAGCTCTTCTACCCGCCGAACGTCGCGGGTTGGGACGACACCCGCTGGCTCGACACGGCGACCTTCCTCGGCCGCTGGGTCGGCGCGTCCCGGCTCCTCCAGGATCACGAGGAGAACGCGAACCACCCACCTCCCGGCGCGCCGCCCGACGCGCCGACGCTCGTGACGCGGGCGCTCGAGTTCTGGCGGAACCCACCGCTCTCGGCCGGCACCGCCGCAGTGCTCGGCGAGTTCGCCCACCGGGCTCTCGCGGATGCCACCGCGGACTGGGAGCAGAGGGCCTACCCCGTCCTCGTCGAGAACGCTCTCCGCCAGCTGATCGCCGTCTCCCCGGACCTGCAGACCGCATGAGCCGTCCCTGCTGCGACGAGTTCTCCCGCCGTGCCGTCGCCGGTGCCGGACTGCGGGCGATCGAGCCCGGGATGCCGCTCCCGGCCGGGACCGGGATGAGCCGCCGTGGGTTCGTCGCACGTTCGCTCGGTCTCGCCCTGACGGTGTACGGCACGACCCTGTCCGGCACCGGCCCGCTCGGGCTCTTCGACGAAGGGATTGCAAGCGCCGCGGCCGGTCCGCGAGGGCGCATCCTCGTCTCGGTCTTCATGCCGGGCGGCGCGGACGGTCTCTCGATGCTCTACCCGGCCGGAGATCCGCTCTACGCGAAGCTTCGCCCGAAGCTCGCGCTTTCCGGAGGGCAGGCCTTCACCGAGGATCCCCGCCTCGCCTGGCACCCCTCGCTCTCCCCGCTCGCGCAGCTCCACGCCGAGGGCAAGGTCACAGCGCTACCCGCGATCGGGTACGACCATCCGGATCAGTCGCACTTCACCTCCCGCCACTACTGGGAGGTCGGGGCGACCGATACCGAGCTCCGCACCGGCTGGCTCGGCCGCTACCTCGACGAGGTCGGGACGGCCGACAACCCGCTGCAGGGTCTTTCGCTGAGCGGCCAGCTCGAGCCCGTGCTCGCGACGGCACGCGTGCCGGTGGCGGCGATCGCCGGGCCCGACCAGTACTCGTTCGGAACCTCGGGCGTCTGGGGCCCGGTCGCAGACCGGATGCTCGAGACGCTCGGCCGCTTCGGCGACCTGCGGACGAACGACCCCGCCCTCCGGGCCGTCGGGGATGTCGCGACGCAGTCCGACCAGCTCCGCAGGCAGCTGCTTCCGTTCGCCGACAAGACGAAGCTCGCGTCTCCGGTCCCCTACCCGCAGTCCAGGGACGACTTCCCGGGCCACCTCGCCGGCCTCGCCGCAATGATCGGAGCGGGGCTTCCGCTCCACTGCGTGGCGCTCGAAGCGGGCGGCGAGTACGACACCCACGTCGACGAGGCTGCGGCGCTCGCGCCGGCGCTCGACACGACGGCGCAGTCGCTGCTCGCGTTCCAGCGCGACCTCGAGTCGCGCGGCGTCGCGGACCGGGTGCTCACGCTCGTCTGGTCGGAGTTCGGCCGGCGCGCGGAGGAGAACGGCTCGGGCGGCACCGATCACGGAGCCGCCGGCAACGCCTTCCTGATCGGCACTCGCGCCGCGGGGCGGATGGTCGGCGAGTTCCCGGGGCTCGCCAGGGGCCTCGACGCGGACGGCAACGTGAAGCCGACTGCGGACTTCCGTGGCGTCTACCTCTCGCTGCTCGAGCAGTGGCTCGACTTCGACGCTGCACGCATCGTCCCGGAGGCGGGCAAGTTCGCGAGGCCGAAGCTCGTGCGCGCCTCGGCCATCTAGCCTCTAGGATTCCGGCGAGGTGACGCTCTTCCTCACCGAGGCCGAGGTCGGCGAGCTGCTCTCCCCGGCCGACGCGCTCGAGGCGGTCGAGGAGTCGTTCCGCCGGCTCGCACGCGGCTCGGTCGACAACCGACCGCGTATCCGGCTGCCGCTCGACGACGGCCAGTTCGCCGTGATGGCCTGTGTCGACCGCGAGCTCGGCTACGCCGGGATCAAGTCGTACGCCTGGACGCTCAGCGGCACGCCGTTCGCCGTCCTCCTCTTCTCCCTCTCCCCTGCGGGGCTCACCGCGGTGATCGAGGCGGACAAGCTCGGACAGCTCCGCACGGGAGCGGCGTCCGGCGTGGCCGCGAAGTACCTCGCCGCGGAAGGTGCGGCGAGCCTCGGCGTGATCGGCTGCGGCTGGCAGGCCGCCTCGCAGATCGCCGCGATCCGGGCCGCCGTTCCCGGGATCGAACGGGTCGCCGTCCACTGCCGTGACGCCGACCGGTTGGCGGCGTTCTGCAAGGCGAACGACTGCGAGCCTGCGGGATCGCATCACGAGTGCGCCGAGAACGACATCGTCGTGACGGTCACGACGTCGAAGGACCCGGTGCTCCGGGGCGAGTGGCTGCACCCGGGCGCGCTCGTCTGCGCCGTCGGGGCGAACGATCCTTCACGCCGCGAGCTCGACAATGCCGTGCTGGAGCGGGCCGCCTTCGTGTGCTGCGACTCGCGTGAGCAGTCCCGCCTCGAGTCCGGCGATCTGATCGAGCCCGTCGAGCGGGGCGTTCTGGACTGGCTCGAGGTGCACGAGCTGCAGGAGGTGATCGTCGGTGATGTCCAGGGCAGGGCGTCGCCCGACGACATCGTGGTCTTCAAGTCGAACGGGATCACCGCATGGGATCTCGCCGCCGGCGCCCGGGTCGTCGAGCTCGCGCGCGAGCGCGGAGTCGGGACGGAGCTTGCCTCAGGTGGCTGAGGCGCGGTGGGCGGCGACCATGTCCTCGCCGACCGCCTTCAGGATGTCGCTCCGGTCGAGCAGACGGGCGACCTGCTCCGGAGACAGCCGGTTCGTGACGTAGGCGTCCTTCAGGATCTCGTCGAGCGACCGGCCGGCGTGATGCTCGCGGATCACGTACTCCGCGACGACGTTCTCTTGCCGCGAAGACCGGCCGAAGAGGTCGACGATGCTCCGGAGGATGTTGCCGAGCCAGCCCACGCCGCGAGTCTAATCAGGTTTCTCGGGCCGCTCGGCGGTTCCGGCCGCCGGCCAGCGTAGGTTTGCATCCGGGATCGGATCTCCGTGCGGGTCGTGCGTCGGGTAGCCGAGCGCCCGGTCGATCCGCTCCTCGAGCTCCTCCGAGATCACGTGCTCGAGGCGGTCGGCCTCGGCGTGGACGTCGTCGACGTGGAGGCCGAGCGTCTCCGCCAGATAGAGCTCGAGCAGCCGGTGGTGGCGGATCACCTCGAGTGCCACTCGCTCGCCGGCGGGGGTGAGCCGGGCGCCGCCGTAGGGCTCGTGGTCGAGGAGGTCGAGCACCGCGAGCTTCTTCAGCATCGCCGACGCCGACGCGTTCGACACGCCCTGGTCGCGGGCAAGGGCGGTCACGGTTGCCCGGCCACCGGATTCCTGGAGCTTGTAGATCCCCTTCAGGTAGTCCTGGATCGCCTCTGAGAGCGGCGCATCAGCCATCCAGGCGAGCGTAGCTCGGTTGGTAGCTTGGCGCTCGTGGCTATCCGCGTGGGGCACAGCGCCGATCCGGACGA
>DASZLW010000088.1:0-1548 GCA_035552175.1 Gaiellaceae bacterium
AAGCTGACGCGCGAGGTGACGGCCCGCTTCGGAGCCGTCGACGGCGCCTGGAGCGCGCTCGCAGGCCTTAGCTTCGACGGGTACGAGATCCGCCACGGGCGGACGACCTCCACCGGAACGGCGAACGAGGCACTCGCGGACGGCCTCGGCTTCGTCGAGGGGCCGGCGCTCGGGATCTCGGTGCACGGCCTCTTCGAGTCTCCCGAGACGGCGCGCGCGCTGCTCGGTGCCGCGCCCCGGCAGTCGCTCGACGAGGTGTTCGACGCGCTCGCGGATGCGGTCGAGGAGCACCTCGACACCGGTCTCTTCGTCCGCCTCGCGGGAATCGGCTGAGCCGCACCTCTACGATCGCAGGGTGAAAGCGGTCGCGATCGATCTCGACGGCGTCCTCGGCGACACGCGGCCGCTCTACGACGCGTGGCTCGTCGACGTCTCCCGCCGCGCGCAGGTCGATCCGGCGAGGCTCGACGAGCAGCTGCCGAACTGGCGCGTCCTGCTCACCCGGTTCGCCGAGGATCATGCGCCGGTCTATCTCCGGCCGAGCGCCCCCGCCTCGGCGGCCCTCCGCCGGCTGCAGGCCGACGGAGTCCGGATCGGCGTCTTCACCGACGCGCCCGAGGAGCTCGCCGTCGTCGCGGTCGCCCATCTCGGAGCAGCACGCCGCATCGAGAGGCTCGAAACCGGGCCAGGCGCGCTCGAGCGGCTCCTCGCGAGCCTCGGCCCCGACACCCGCACGATCAGCTCCCTGGCAGACTTGGAGTGATGGAAACTCCGGAAGTCACGGACCGCCAGCTCGAAGCGCTCCTCGACCGGCTCGACCGCCTGGTCGCGGAGCTCGAACGGCTGAACCGCCGCCAGGAGTCCCGCGACGACCTGACGGTGATCGCGCACGAGCTCCGGAACCTGAACGAGTCGATGCAGGCGATCGCCTACGCCGCGCTCGGCCGGCAGGGCCCGCAGATCCGCCGCCGCTCGGGGTAGTGCGTCTCCGAAGTACGGTTGACCCTGACGGCGCCCCGCCGCTGTGGCCGCGTCCCGGTCGCCCCGGCGGTCGAGCTCTCAAGCCCTCCCTGCGTCCTGGCCACGAAACGCAAAGCCGTGGATGACATGGGAACGTACGGACGGGCGCACTGGCGCGAAGGTACGGACGGGCGCACTGGCGAGACGATGGCCACGTTCCCGGACATGTCCCGCTCGTCAGCCGAGCGGGACTTGACTCGAGAGCACTTGTCCGTACCGGCGAACCGGTCCCCCGCCCTTTGGGTGGGGCCGCAGCCCACCGCCCTCGAGATCAATTTTACGGACGACCTGTGTCACACGTCTGTGTCGACTTCGTGCCGGAACTGCAACAAGTCGACGCGTTTCACGCTCGGAGCGCCAGAAAACGTATCCGGCAATCGAGCCTCAGAAGCCGCGCAGGTTGTTCTGGCTCGGATCGTTGAGCGTGAGCACGAAGCTCGGCGCCGGGATGATGTGGTCGGAGCTCGTCGGCATCACGGCGGTTCCGACGGCGAAGTACTCGATCACGTGGCTGTCCCAGCCGTGGCT
>DASZLW010000089.1:0-22844 GCA_035552175.1 Gaiellaceae bacterium
CTCATGACCCTCGGGCGGATGCGGGCCCGGCGCTCCGCAGCACACCGCCGCTCGAGGATTCCCGTCCTGGAGGCCTCCGGCGCGAAGCGATTCGGCCGGTTCGCGTTCGCGACGGGCCGCCTCGGGCACCCGGCCCTCGTCTTCTTCATCTCCGTCGTCGCGGGGGTCTTGCTCCTCGCGGCCTGCTCGATGGGGCTCGGATTCCTGCTCACGCACGAACTCTCTCACGCGCCCGGGCTCGGATCCGCAAACAGGCACGTCGACGAGTGGCTTGCCGCAAGGCGGACGCCGGACCGGACCGAGGCCTCGCTGATCGGATCGATCGTCGCTGGCGGCGTCGTCCTTCCGATCGTCGCGGGGGTGTTCGCCCTCGGCTGCCTGGTGCGTCGCAGATGGAGGGTGGCCGCGTTCGGCGTCTTCGCCCTTGCCGTCGAGTCGGGCGCGTACCGGGTGACGACCCTCGTGATCCACGAGCACCGGCCTCGCGTCCATCGTCTGGAGCAGCTGCCGGTGGACGCGAGCTACCCGTCGGGCCACACGGCGGCGTCCATCGCCGTTTACGGCGGCCTCGTGCTGCTCCTCACCTCGAAGGTCGAGAACCGCGTTGTTCGCGCCGTTGCCTGGGCGGTTGCCGCTGCGATTCCGGTCTACGTCGGGCTCTCCCGCATGTACCGCGGCATGCACTATCCGCTCGACGTCATGGGCGGAGCGCTGCTCGGGATCGGGGCGCTCTGCGTCGTCGTCTTCGCGTGTCAGGCCTCGGGAGCGGCCGCCGACCGCCGCGAGCAGGGTGGGAATCGGTGAAGGTCGCGGTCGTCGCGCACTCGGGGAAGACGCTCGGCGGCGGGCTGCTCGAGCTTCGACGGAGGCTCGAGGCAGAGGGCGTGATCGACCCGTTCTGGGCAGAGGTTCCGAAGAGCCGAAAGGCGCCGGCTCAGGTTCGGCGCGCCGTTGCGCAAGGGGCCGAGCTCGTCTTCGCATGGGGCGGCGACGGAATGGTTCAGCGCTGTATCGACGTCCTTGCCGGAACCCAGACGGTGCTCGCCGTGATTCCCGCCGGAACGGCGAACCTCTTCGCGAGGAACCTCGGGATCCCACAGGACATCGACCAGGCGGTCGCGCTCGGCCTCAGGGGCGAGCGGCGCCGCTTCGACGTGGGCCGGTTCAACGGAGAGCGGTTCGCCGTGATGGCCGGCCTGGGTTTCGACGCCAGGATGATCAAGGGCGCAGGTGGGCGGAAGCGCAAGCTCGGGAGGGCGGCCTACATCCTGAGCGGGGTCGAGAACGCCGCGCTGAAGTCGTTCGGCGCGAAGATCGAGGTCGACGGGGCCGGGTGGTTCGACGGCAAGGCGACCTGCATCCTGCTCGGCAACGTGCCGAAGATCTTCAGCGGCGTCGAGCCGTTCGAGGGCTCGAAGCCCGACGACGGCCTGCTCGAGCTCGGTGTCGTCACCGCCTCGGGTCGGCTCCAGTGGGCTCGCACGATCGCACGGACGACGGTCGGGTCGGCAGCGGGCTCGCCCTTCGTACGCACGACGAAGGCACGCAAGGTGAAGGTCGAGCTCGGCCGCAAGGTCCTCTTCGAGCTCGACGGGGGCGACCGGAGCAAGGTCAAGAAGCTGAAGGTCGAGATCGAGCCGGGCGCGATCCGCGTCTGCGTGCCGGGAGCGTCGCCGTGAGGCTCCCGGGATGCGCCGAGTTTGGGCTCCGGCGATGCCGGAGATACCTGTGCCGACCGGAAGGGCCGCCATTGAGGCGGCTTCCTCGAAGGAAGGAGCCTTTATGAGCGCTTTGCACACGGGCCGGGCGGAAAGCGCCGCCCGCGGGGCCTCCGAGGGATTCGTCGATTCGACCGCGTTCGAGGTGCTCGCCCGCGCCGGCTTCGTGGCGCGCGGGCTCGTCTACGCGATCATCGGCATCCTCGCGTTCAAGCTCGCGATCGGCTCGGGAGGCAAGCTCACGAACCAGCAGGGAGCGCTGAAGACGGTCGCGCATCAGCAGTTCGGTCATCTCCTCCTGACGCTCCTCGCGATCGGGCTCGGCGGCTACTCGCTCTGGCGGATCGCCCGCGCCGCGATCGGCCACGGCCCCGAGGGGTCGGACAAGGGCTTCGACAGGCTCGCCGCGCTCGGAAGCGGGATCGCCTATGGCGCGATGTGCGCGATCGCAGTCGAGATCCTGCTCGGCGGCGGCTCGGGCGGTTCCTCCGGGAAGCCGTCGAAGGCCACGGGCGGCGTGCTCGGCTGGCCGGGCGGAACGTGGATCGTGGGGATCGCAGGTGCCGTGATGGTCGGGATCGCGCTCTACCAGGGCTACCGCGGGATCACGCAGTCGTTCCTCGATGACTCGAAGACCGAGCAGATGTCGGCGGCCGTCAGGCGTTGGATCTCCCGCGTCGGCACCGTCGGCCACATGGCACGGATGGTCGTGTTCGGGCTCGTCGGCATCTTCCTCGTGAAGGCGGCGATCGAATATCAGCCGACGGCGGCCGTCGGCCTCGACGGCGCGCTCGCGAAGCTCGCTCATCAGTCGTACGGGTCGTGGCTCCTCGGCCTCGTCGCGGCCGGTCTCGTCGCGTTCGCCGTGTACTCGCTGAGCGACGCGCGCTACCGGCGGATCTAGAGCAGCTGCCCTCTCAGAGGCGACCGTGGCGAGCGGTCAGTCAAGGTGATCTCAGGTGAGCCGGTAGGGGAGACCCGGCTCGATCCTCGGGATCACCTCGACAGGCCGCGCGTAGACGATGTACCGGTGGGTCGCGAAGAACCTCGGATGGCACGCCTGGAGTGCGAGCATCTCCTTGGAGCCCGAGCGGAGGACGGCGAGGTCGGTCGAGGTCACGATGATGTGCCGCGTCACCTCGTAGACGAAGGTCGCATACGGGAGCTCGAGCTTGATCTTGTCACCCCGACGCAGCTTCTCGATGTGCGAGAAGGGCGCGAGAAACGTCGTTCGATGCCCGGCGATGTACACGAGGCGGTTCTGGCCGGGCATGTAGGTCTCGACGTCGCGCCCGGGACCCTTCGCCAGAGAGCTCTCGTCGGTTCCGTTGAGGAAGATCATGCTGAGGCCTAGGCGATGAACCGTGATCCGCCCGAGCGGCTGGCCCTCCTGGGAGTCCGCGCGATAGGTGGCTGCGTCCTTGCGGATCTCGAGCTTCTCCGCAGCGATGATCGCGCGGTTGCGCGCGGCCTTTGCTGCGGCGGAGGGCTTCCCGCTCGGTAGGGCCGTCGTGGCCGCGGCGCCCGTGTGTGCTCTCAGATTCGGGCCGACAGGAGCCGTCGCGATCGCGACACCCGGATGCTCCTTCAGGAAGCTCGCGGCGCGGTCGTCGTAGCTCGCGGAAAGCTCATGCTGCTCGTAGAGCGTGTAGACGGCGGTGAACGGGTCCTCCCACTTCCAAACGATCACCACCCAGACGAGCGTCAGGGCCCCGGCGAGCATCAGCAGCCGGCCGAGCCTCCGATACCAGCGCGCTGCGACGCCGGCCGAGCGCGCTCCGGCCGGCATCGAGACGGGCCCCGAATCGGTCGCGCCCTCCAGCGCGGGCGTGCTCCGCATCGAAAGCCGCCGTGCAAGCCCTGCGCGAGCCGATCTCATCCAGTCGTGCCCGGGGAGAAGCTCGAGCGGCCGCGACCCGCCGATGAGAGGACGCCGTGGATCGAAAGAGGGGAATTATCCGAAATCGCTCTCATGTTTTCACTTTAACGCCGATTTCTCTGAAATGCGCACGCGCGACGAGAACGTTCATTGCGGCCGACTCATGCGTCGGCTCCGTCTGCCGAGTTCCCGGAAGCGGTCGTGCTCACCGCCGAAGGCCTACGAGCGGATGCTCGAGGGGCGTGAGCGGTTCGGGTACGAGTTTCCCTCGCGGTACAGTACGGCAGCGAAACATCCTCCTTCTCGTCTACCGATGCAACACTGTCGCCGGCTCCGATCTCTCCGAGCGGGCGGCTCGATCGCTGCCGGTTGCTCATCCACGGGTGGTCGAGCCGTTACGTCCAAGAGACAGGAAGAACACACTGTGCCGTCAAACCACATTTCGTCGACAACGAACAGCATGCCCCCGACGAATGCCATGCCCTCGAAGAACAGCATGCCCCCGACGAACGCCATGCCCTCGAAGAACACCATGCCCTTGCTGCACACCGCGCCGCCGACCCGTTCAGCGGTAGGTTCGAGCAGCTTCGGTGAACGGTACCGGGGTAGGTCGGGATGAAGACCGAGGGAACCGACACCCTTCGGATCGTGTTCCGGAGGTCCCGGTGGATCCTCCTGCTGCTCGTGCTCGTAGGCGCTGTTTCGATGGTGGCGCTCCGCACTCTCGAGGGGCCGCTCTACAAGGCCAAGGCGGACGTCATCCTCTCGCCGACGGATCTCGCCTCGGCGCTCGCCGGCCTCAGCGCATACGTCGACCCGACGCAGGTCGACGCCACCGAACAGTCCCTCGCGAGCTCGCCGCAGCTCTTCGCGAGCGCTGCCGCACATCATCCACGCGCCGGCTCGGCAGCCGAGCTCCAGGCGGCGACGAGCGTCAACAAGAACGGCACGACGATCACGTTCTCTTCCGTGAGCTCCACCGACAAGCAAGCCGTCGAGATGGCAAACGCGGTCGCCGAGACGTATCCCACCTGGCGCGCCTCCGTCTCGGGCACGACGTTGACCAAGGCGATCGATCAGCTTCGATCGCAGCTCGCGCGCAGCCCGACGGGCAAAGCCGACATCCTCTCGCAGCTCGACAGGCTGCGGCTGCTGCGCACGGTGAACTCGGGCAACGTGCTGCTCGTCGAGGGAGCCGACGGGGCGGCGAAGACCCGACCCGCCCCGCTCAAGGACGGACTTCTCGGTGGCTTCATCGGGTTCTTCGTCGCGCTGCTCGTGGTCGGAGCTCGCGAGGCGCTCGACAACCGCGTCAGGTCGGAGCAGGAGATCGAGGAGGTGCTGGGCGCGCCCGTGCTCGCCACGATCGAGCGGCTGCCGCGCAACCTGACGCCGCTCGTCGCGGTGACCCGCACGTCGGAGCGCTACAGCGATATGTACGCCCTGCTCGCTGCGAGCATCGCGCGCTCGCGCGAGGGCGAGGATCGGATCGTGATCGCCGTGACGAGCGCCGCCGCCGAGGAGGGGAAGACGACGACCGCGGTGAACCTCGCTGCCGCGCTCGCACGGCGCGACGAGCAGGTGCGGCTTGTCGACCTCGACACCCGCAGTCCCTCGATCGGGCGCATCTTCTCCATCCCGAAGGACGCGCCGGGCGTCGACCGCGCGCTGCGCCGAGAGAGCCCGGTCGAGTCGCTCCTCTGGGACATCCGTGCCAACGGTGTCCCTCATGCCCCGAGGAAGTACGAGCGGGCGACCACCACTCGCACGGCCGTGAGCAATCTCCAGGTGCTCCCGATGGGAACGGTCGCCTCGAACGACGTGACCGCCCAGTCGGGGCGCGTGACGGAGATGATCGAGGCACTCGGCGAGCACACCGGGTACGTCGTCGTCGATACGCCTCCGGCGCTGTCCTTGCCGAACGCGACCGAGCTGGCGGAGATCGTGGACATCGTCGTGATCGTCGTCCGGCACGGACGGACGTCGCGGCGCGACCTCGAGTCCCTCCGTCGCCTCCACCGCAGCTGGCCCGATGTCGAGGTGCAGGCCGTGCTCGTCGACAAGCCGTCCTACGACAACCCCTACGCCTACTACGCCCGCGGCTAGCGCGCTCCCAGCCATCCGGCGATCGCTCGGCGACGTCGTCGCCCTCGGCGCCGGAACGTTCGCGACGCTCCTGCTCGTCGCTCTGGTCGCGACACACGCGACGAGGAAGGCCGAGGCGCTCATCGGCCTCGGAGTGGCGGCCGCGCTGATCGCCGGCTTCCTGGCCGTGCCCTGGGTCATGGTGAGCATCGCGATTCCGCTCTTCGTCGTGCTTCCGATGCTGAAGGTGTTCGTGAGCCCCGCGATCGGCCCGGTGAAGGACGGCTTCTCGTTCTCCGCCCTGATCGCGGCGACGATCCTTGCCTTCCGTCGTCGTACAGCACGTCGAGAGGCTCGAATCGACCGGCCGATCCTGGTGTTCCTCGCCGTGCTCTTCGCCCTCTACCTCGTCAACATCGGCGGTCTCATCACGGGCGAGAGCGGGCACAACCTCGCGTGGTTCCAGGGTGTCCGACTCTTCTGCGAACCGCTCGCCCTCCTCCTTGCGGGCCTCAGCCTGAGGGAGCCCGCGAGGACGCTCGCCGCCGCTCGCAAGGCGCTGATCGCCAGTGCGGTCGCGTGCGCGATCTACGGGGTCGCGCAGCAGGGCCTCGGCGTCGGCCGCCTGGAGGGCTACGGCTACGTCTACGGGACGCAGATCCGGCAGATCACCGGGCATATCCGAAGCTTCGGCACACTCGATGACCCGTTCCTCTATGCGTCGTTCCTGCTCCTCGGCCTGGCGACCATCCTCATGTCTCGCCGGCTCACCGGGTGGACGTACGTCCTCTCCGCCATCGTCGCCGCCGGGCTGGTCGCCTCGTTCGTGCGCACCGCCGCGGTCGTGGCGCTCGGTGTCGTCGGCCTCGCTCTCGGCCGCCGCGGGCACGGATTGACCGCGCTGTTCATCGTCGCGGTGGCGATCGCCATCGCGGGCACGACGTTCGTCCTTGCCTCGGACCAGACGTCGACCCGGACCGTGAACATCAATCCGACGACCTACGTCACGCTCAACGGTCGCACACAGAAGTGGCGGAGCGAGATCGGATCGATCGGGAACTGGCCCTTCGGCCGGGGGGTCGCGGTGATCGGATCGGCGGCCCAGCGGGCGCAGGAGAGTCTCACCGGCAAGATCGAGGTCGGATCCGGGCCTCCGATCGTGCCGGTCGACTCCGGGTATTTCACGCTCATCGGCGACGTCGGGCTCTTCGGGCTCGTCGCCTACCTCGCGCTCCTGTCGCGGATCGTCGTCGTCGGCCGCCGGGCGGCTCGCCGCGGGTACTCCGAGGGCTGGCTCGCGATCAGCGTGGTGGTCGTGATGCTCGTCGACGCCGTCTCGCGCGAGACCTTCACCGGGTATCCGATCGCCTACCTGGGAATGCTCATGGCCGGGCTCGCATGCTCGGCCGCTCAGGCGCGGGTGGCGAGCAGCAGGCTGCTCGACCTGTGATCGACAGCCACTGTCATCTCCTCGCCGGGCTCGACGACGGCCCCGCGTCCCTGTCCGAGTCGGTCCGGATGGCACGCAAGCTGACGCAGGGTGGAGTCTCGCATGTCATCTGCACGCCACACTTCTCGCCGCAGTACCCGACTGATCAGCGTAGAGCGGCCGAGGAGCTCGTGCGCCTGGAGGGCGCGCTCGAAGAGCTGAAGATCGAGCTCCGGCTGATGCTGGCGGCGGAGGTTGCCCCCAGGGCGGCACTCGATGCCCCGATCGAAGAGCTGCAACGCCGGGCCATCGGTAGGAGGTTCGTCGTCGTGGAGCTGCTCCGCGAGACGAGCCGAGCCCGCATCGACGAGATCCTCGAGCGTCTCCTGTCGGCCGAGCTGCTCCCGATCTTCGCCCATCCGGAACGCTGCCTCGCGGTGCAGACACGGCCGGAGATCCTGGCCGGGCCGCGTCGGCAGGGCGCGCTCGTCCAGGTGGTCGCGCCGAGCCTGACGGGGAATGCTTCCGCCGACGTCGGTCGCGCGGCGTGGGGATTGATCTCGCGGGGCGAGGCGGACATGGTCGGAAGCGACGGACACCGCGCCGACAGCGGCCGCCTGCGCCTCGACGCCCTCGCGGAAGTGGTCGCGAGAAGGTCGGATCCTCCGACCGCCGCGAGGCTCTTCGAGGACGGCCCTCGTCGACTGATCGAGGCGGCGGCCGTCTCGTCGTAGGGAGCGCTCCGGGCGCTAATCGCCGCGGAAGAGGGCTGCAGCAGTGAGCAGCATCGTCTTCAGATCGAGCCACGGCGACCAGTTCTCGATGTAGTAGTTGTCCCACTCGACGCGATCCTGGAGCGAGGTCTTCCCTCGCAGACCATGGATCTGCGCCCAGCCGGTGATACCGACCTTGACGCGGTGGCGGTCGCCGTATCGATAGACCTTGCGCTCGAAGATCTCGACGAGTGCCGGCCGTTCGGGCCGTGGCCCGACGAGGCTCATCTCGCCCCGGATCACGTTGAAGAGCTGCGGCAGCTCGTCCACGGAGGTGCGGCGGATCATCTTCCCGGTCCACGTCCGGCGATCCTCTCCCTCGACGCCGCCGGGGCCCCGTGCGCCATCGAGCAAGTCGAGCTCGATCGAGCTCGAACCGCCTTCGCGCATCGAACGGAACTTCAGCATCTCGAAGTGCTTGCCGTCCTTCCCGACGCGCACCTGGCGGAAGAGAACCGGGGAGCCCAGCGAGATGCGCACCGAGATCGCGACGGCGATGAGGAGGGGCAGGAGGAGGAGCGTGAGCAAGGTCGCCACGATCCGGTCGGCGGCGTACTTGCAGCTGAACTGGAAGCCGTTCGAGTCGACCGGCCGCTTGGTCATCAAGGGCAGGCCGCCCAGATGCTCGAGAACGAGCTTGCCGTTGATCGCCTCGTAGAGTCGCGGCACGGAGGAGACGGTGACGCCGAGCTCCTCGCACCGGCGGACGATGCTGAGAACGACCTCGGTCGGTGCCGTCGAGAACGTGATGATCACGTTCCTGATCCCGTGGAGGTCGATGAGGCGCTCGAGGTCCCAGCTCGCACCGAGCACGGGGACGGGCAGCCCATCGGGAAGGAGAGGCTCCTTGTCGAGGAAGCCGATCGGCAGGAGGCCGATCGCGGGACGTGCGAGCAGCCGCTCGGCGACGACCTGTCCGACACGGCCGGCACCGATGATGAGAGTCGGCATCCCCTTGCGGCTCCTGCCACCCCGGAGGGCTGCGATCCTCGAGCCCGCTCTTCCGGCGAGCACGTAGAGCACCGCGGAGGCCCAGAGGGTCGCGATCCGGGTCGTCGTCGGCGACGAGATGACCAGCACCTGCGCCGTCAGCGTCATCATCGCCGCGACGGCGGTCGCCGGTACGACGAGGCGTATGTCCTCGAGCACCTCGACGCGGAGGCGCGCCGCGTACGTCCCGCGGGCGGCGAACTGGATCATCACGAGCGCGACGAAGACAGCCGACCACCCGATGAACGACACGTCTGTCGCCGAGAAGGCCGCCGGGACGACGGCGCAGGCGACGAGGAGCGCCGCGAGATCGAGCAGCGCGCGGGAAACACCGACGCCGAGGCGGCGCCGGACAGGCGCCCGAAACGCCCGGGCCGTGCTCTGCCCGAACGGGGTCTCCCGCGACGTGTCACGCATCGGCATCTGACGTTTTATCGGCATCGTCTCGTTTTCTCTTACGGTGAATCTGCTCGAATCTTTCCGGGAGGCAGCTTCGGAAACGGTCGTCGGTTCGGTGGTGCGACCGCTGGAACGGGAACGGGAACTGCGTATCCTGCGGCACGATGACGCTCTCGGGCCTGAAACCCACCGGCGCGGGATACGCGGTTCGATCGCTCGCCAGCGACCCGGGCATCCTGACCGGCGTACTGCTCGTCGTGCTCCTCGGCGTGCTCGTCCAGAAGTCGGGCGGCATCGAGGCGACAACATGGTATCCGGCCGCGGTGATGGCTTTGGTGCTCGCTGCGTGGACATTCGTCACGCAGATCCGGTCGGCCCCGATCCGGCGAAAGGTGCTCGCGATCCTCGGCGCCTTCGCGGCCTATCTCGCCTGGTGCTTTGCCACCATTGCCTGGAGCGGGATGAAGGATGCCTCCTGGGACGGCTCCAACCTGGGCGTCTTCTATCTCGCGTTGCTCACGACTGCCGCGATCGTGCCCTGGCGGCGGGCGACGGTCGCGTTCCTGCTCGCCATCCTCTCGCTGATCGTCGCCGTCGAGGGGTTCGTCGGGGTCGCGCGAGCTGTGTCCGCGACGGATCGGACGCACTACTTCGACTTCGGCCGCCTCTCGGCGCCGCTCGGGTACCAGAATGCAGCCTGCGCGGCCTTCCTGATGGCGATCTGGCCGTTGCTCCTCGCCGCCTCGCGGCGGGAGGTCCCGGCCTTCGGTCGCGCGGTCGCCCTGGCCGGCGCCTGCGTGCTCCCGGAACTGGCGTTGCTGAGCCAGAGCCGGGCCTCGATCGTCTCGGGCCCCGTGACCTTCGCCGTCTACCTCATCCTCGTTCCGCGCCGCGCGCGCACCCTCGCGACCGCCGCCGTCCCGATCGCCGCACTCCTCGTGACCCGCGGAAGGCTCCTCGAGGTCTTCCCGGCTGTCGCGTACGGGCACGATCCGGCGGGACATCTCGACACCGCCCGGAACGTCCTCGCGCTGTCTGCCGCAGCCGGCTTCGTCGCGGGTCTCGCGATCGCAGCCCTCGACCGAGGCGTGAAGTCGGCGGCGTTTCGCCTGTGGGTGGAGCGGATCGTGCTCGCGCTTGCAGCGGTATGCGTTCTCGGTGCTCTCGTGGCCGGGGCCGTGTGGTTCCGTCACCCAGAGGCTCGGCTCCACCACGCCTGGTCGTCCTTCAGCGCTCTTCGCTCGGGGCCCACGTCGGGCGCCTCGTACTTCTCGAACGGCGTTTCCGGGAACCGCTACGACATCTGGCGCGTCGCGCTTCGCGAGTTTCAGCGGGCGCCCTTGCAGGGGGTCGGCGTCGACAACTTCGCCGGGGATTACCTGCTGCTCCGCCGCTCACAGGAAGAACCGCTCTACCCGCACAGCGTCGAGCTACGGGTTCTCGCCCAGACCGGCGCGGTCGGCGCGTTCCTCGTCCTGCTCTTCGTCGCCGCGGTCGTGCTCGCGCTCCGGCACCTGCGACGGGTCGACGAGACGCGCCGAGCCGTGGCCGGGATGGCGCTCACCGTGGTCGCCTACTGGCTCATCCACGGTTCCATCGACTGGTTCTGGGAGATCCCGGCGCTCGGCGGAATCGCATTCCTGTGCCTCGGCTGGGCCATCTCGCTCACTCGCACGGAGCCTCCGCCCGCGCGGGAGAAGCAGCGCCACGGCGGCCTGGGGAAAGCAGCCGTCGCCGGGCTCGCCGTCGTCGCGATCGCCTCGATGCTCCCCCCCTGGCTCGCGGCACAGGAGACGGCGACGGCGATCGACGGCTGGCCGCAGGATCCCGCGAGAGCGTATGCACGTCTGGCGACCGCGAGCCACCTCAATCCCCTCTCGAGCCAGCCCGATCTGCTCGCCGGAGCGATCGCGGCCCGTGTCGGCAACTGGAGCCGGATGAAGACCTCGTTCACGGCGGCGATCGCGCGGCAGCCAGACGACTGGTACGCCCACCTCGAGCTCGCGATCGCCGCCTCTCATGCGCATGCGTGGAGTGCGGCGAGGCGTGAGGCGGCCGAGGCGCGGAAGCTCGATCCTCTCGAGCCGGTCGTCGGTTACGTGACCGATCAGATCTCGGGCAGGCACGTCGTCTCGGTGACCGACGTCGACTCGATGTTCGTCGAGCGGATCCTCCAGTGACAACCCAACCATTGGTCTAAGTTCGCGCGTAGCCTGTTGACGCGGTTTCACCGGTACCTAAGATGCGGTAAGAGAGTCCATCTGCCGATCGCTAGGATCGGATCGCCCGGCAACTGCACAAAAGGGGAGTGGTATGAAAAGCGCAAAGCGCGGAACGGTGGCAGCGGCTGTACTCGCATCCGCCGTGATCGTCACCGGAGGAGCAGCGGCATCGAAGCCGAAGCCGTACCAGGGGGTAGCAGGCGCCACCCAGGGAGCAGTCCAGAACGCGAGCGCCGCGAGTCCGACCTCGACCCCGACGGGCTCTCTTCCGTTCACCGGAGCCGATCTCGGTCTCTTCGGCGCCGGAGGTCTGGCGCTCGTCGTCGCCGGTTACACGCTGAACCGTCGCGGCAAGCGAAACCTGGCTGAGTAACGCCACAGACGCTGCAGCGCGGGAAGGCGCGGCGCCTTGCCCGTCAAACATATCGTTCGAGGCGACGCCGGCTCGAGCTCGACTTCGGGGACTCACGCGGCAGGGCCTCTGCGGCGGAGAAGCTCGGGCAGGCGGATCGTGATCGGAATCGGGCTCGCCACGATCCTCGTGTCGGCGATCCTGGCGATCTACCTGCTCGCTCTCCGCAAGGTTGCCTCGTCTCAGTTCGGTCTGGCCGCAGGGTCGTCGCTGCCGGCGCTGACGCCGGACGACAGGACGCGCTACCTGGACCTCGCTCAGACGATGGGCGTGAAGATGATCCGGTTCGATCTCGACTGGAACGCGATCCAGCACGGCAGCGAGTCGAGCTACGACTGGGGGCCGCGGGATGCGGTCGTGCAGGCCGCGTCCGACCGCGGGATCTCGATTCTCGCTGATATCGCGTATACGCCCCCCTGGGCGCGGCCTGCCGGGACGACGGACAAGTATCCGCCGACGAACGTGAGCGACTACGGCACGTTCTGCGGGCTCGCGGCCCGACGTTACGTCCCGATGGGCGTGCACGCGTTCGAGGTGTGGAACGAGCCGAACACCGCGAGCTTCTTCATGCCTTCGCCGGATGTCGTGAAGTACACGCAGATGCTGAAGGCGTGTTACACGGCGATCAAGGCCGTCGATCCGGCCGCGACGGTTGTGACCGGTGGCACCGCGCCGGCCGGGAGCTACGACGACTCTGGATCCGCTTCGACCGTCAACCCGATCAACTGGCTCCAGGGGATCTACGCGAACGGCGGCGGCGGATACTTCGATGCCGTCGGCCACCATCCGTACAGCTTCCCGTACGACCCGTCGACGGTGGCGACGTGGAGTGCCTGGTACCAGATGTTCGGTACCAGCCCGAATCTTCGGAGCGTGATGGTCGCACATGGTGACGGCGACAAGCAGATCTGGGCAACGGAGTGGGGCGCACCGACAGACGGGCCGGCCGGCTCGGGAGCCGTCAGCGAGGCAACGCAGGCGGCGCAGCTCGCCAGGGCCTTCAGCATGTGGCAGACCTACCCGTGGGCGGGCCCGTTGTTCGTGTACGACTTCCGCGACAACGGGACGAACCCGGCCTCCGTCGAAGACTTCTTCGGTCTGGTCCGTCACGACTGGTCGCCGAAACCGGCCTACCGCGCCTACCAGGCCGCAGCCCACGCCTGACACGACGGCGGGCGGTCCCCGGGCATCCAGGCTTCCCGAAGCGGGGGAGCTCGAATGTAAACCGGAGCCTGCAGCGGAGACTTAACCCCCTTTTTGGGGGTCGTGTTCATTCCCGAAGCCGGCCGATCAGGCGGGAATGAAGCTCAACGCCGCCTCCCGTCACGCACGCCGCCTCTCCCGCACGATCGTCCTCTTCGCCCTCGTTCCCACCCTTACGCTCACGGTCGCGTCCGCGTCTGCCTCCGGTGCCCCGGTAGGGAAGTCTGCGCCGACCAACACGAGCGCTCCCACGATCTCCGGCCCGACGACCGTCGGGTCCTCGCTCAACGCGAGCCTCGGCAACTGGAGCGGGCCCTCGAGCTCCTACTCCGTGACCTGGAATCGCTGCGACGTGACAGGCGCCGCGTGTTCGGCGATCTCCGGCTCGTCGGGAACGAGCTACAGCACGGTCAACGCCGACCTCAGGTCCACGATCCGAGTCACCGTGCTCGCCTCGAACAAGAACGGGACGACGGTCGCCACCTCGGCCCCGACGGCCGTGATCACGGCTGCCCCGTCAGCGACGCCGGCGCCCGCTCCGATCACGACGACCACGACCACCAAGACGACCACGACTCCGACCACGACCACGACCACGACTCCGACCACGACCACGACTCCGGCGACGACCCCGCCGCCGGCCTCGACAACGACCACGACCACTCCGGCTCCGCCGCCCACCACGACGACCACGACCACTCCGGCGCCGGCACCGATAACGACAACGACGACCACCACGCCTACGCCGCCGCCGCCGCCGCCGACGACGACGACGACGGTGTCTGTGCCGTTGGCGTTGCCGGTGAGTGTGGGGTTGCCGGTTGTGTCGGGTTCGGTGGTTGTGGGTGGGTTGTTGTCTGCTTCGTCGGGTTCGTGGTCGGGTGTGGTTTCGGGGTTTGGGTTTCAGTGGCAGCGGTGTGTGTCGGGTTTGTCGTGTGTGTCTGTTTCTGGGGCGACGGGGAGCGCGTATTCGGTTTCGGCGGGTGATGTGGGTTCGGGGCTTCGGGTTGTTGTGTCGGCGGTGAACGCGTCGGGTTCTGTGTCTGCGGGTTCGGTTGTGAGCGCGATGGTGCCGCCGGTCGTAGCCCCGGCGGCGGTTTCGTCGGCGTGGCCGCGGTATGGGACGGCGAACGGGTCGAAGCTTTCGACGCGGACGAGCGCTGATCAGGATTGGGAGATCGCGCAGGATGTCGCGTTGGGCGCGAAGATCGTCCGGTTCGATTTCACGGGTGACGCGACGACGGCGGTGACGCTTGCGAAGTTGAAGGCGGCCGGGATCGCCCCGGATGTGATCGTTGCTGCGAGCTTGGCGCCGGGCGGGATGTCGGCGGCGGCGTTCGCGGCTGAGGCGACCGACGTCGCGGATCTGTTGAAGGGGTTCCCGCTCGCGTTCGAGGAGATGATGAACGAGCCTGATCTGCATGGGTGGTCGCCTGCGACCTACACCCCGTACCTGCAGGCGGGGTATCTCGCGGCGAAGGCTGCTGACCCGTCGGTCGAGGTTCTGAACGGCGGGATCTGGAAGTACCTGTTCAACGGGACGAGCGGCGCCACCTCGGTTGATTGGGTGAAGGGGATGTACGCGGCCGGCGCGAAGGGGTATTTCGACGCGATGAACCTGCATCTGTACGACGACCCGGCCCAGCATGGCTTGTGGTCTGCGTGGGATATGGCGTTCGGCTCGAACGGGGCCGGGTTCTACGACAGCTCGAACGTGCGCTCGGTGATGAACGCGAACGGTGACAGCTCTGTCCCGATCGTCACGACCGAGGCCGGCGGCCCCGTCCAGACCTACGGCACCGCGGGGCAGGCAACGATCGTCACCAACGCCCTCGGTGCCGCCGACGGAGTCGGCACCGGGTACCGCAAGCTCGCGTTCACCCTGATCTACAACGTCCGCGACGACGACGTCCCCGGCTACGGCCTCCTCGACCCAAACAACGTCCCCCGCCCCTCCTGGCAAGCATTCAAAACCGCCGCCAGCAAGTAGTCGCGTTCGGCGTCGAGGCCCGGGATCCCGTAACCGACGGGGTCCCGGGCCATTCGCGCGCTAAGCGCCAACGGCAGCCCGCAGCGGTAGGGGAGCAACCCGCCGCGCACCCCGGTCGCGACACGAGTCGGGGTGCGAACGAGTGGTCTGGATCAACCAGCCGGCCGCCGACGAGACCCTGGCGCTCGCGTGCTGCCTGCGGTGAGCACGCTCCCCCGAGGAGAGCGGATCGATCACCGCAGGAGCCAGTAGATCTCGACCTCCTGATCGGCCTCGCTCTCGACCGCGTGGCCGTAGATCTCCCAGCGCGGGCCCGCCCGTTCGAGGCCGCGGACGTCGCACCAAGCGATCACCGCTTCGTGTGCGTCGCCGAGCCTGCCGTAGCTTCCGCGATGCGTCGTCGCCGCGACTCGACCCGCCGGGAGGAGACCCGGGACGACCCTGCCGATCCGCGTGAAGGGCGCGGCGACCTCAACCCCGACCTGGACGTTCGGCACATCGTCCTCGTAGAGCATGACGTTCCGCCCCGGGACGATCCGGCCGTCCGATCCCCTGGCGGCGGCCCAGACCTCCGCGAGCAACGCCGGCCACAGGCTCGGAAACGCGCGCCACGTGGTCGGCTCTCCGATCACGGCCGTCGCCTGTTCGACAGCGGAGAGCTCCGAGATGACGTATTCCACGAGGCCGTGTATACCGCGCCGTGTCGTGCTGCGCGCGTGGAATCATGGGCCGGTGCCGGCACTGAGCGCCAGCGAGCGCGCGAAGCTGCCCGACCGGGCCTTCGCGTACATCGATTCGACCGGCCGGAGGCGGCTGCCGATCCATGACGCCGCGCACGTCCGGAACGCGCTCGCGCGCTTCGGTCAGGTCTCCTTCGAGGACGAGGAGGCCCGCGACCGGGCACGTGCACGCCTGCTGCGGGCGGCGACCAGGCATGGCATCGTGCCGATCGGGTTCATCAGTGCGGAGCTCCATCCGGAGCGCAAGCTTCCGAGGGGTCACGTCACCTTCATGCTCACCGACCTGGAGCGGTCGACAGAGCTGCTCGGCCGCCTCGACGAAGGGTACGCCCCACTCATCGCCGAGATGCGCCGGCTCGTACGCGGAAAGGTCAGGCAGGCGGGCGGACGCGAGGTCGATGCGCGCGCCGACGAGCACTTTGCCGTCTTCGAGAGCTCGTCTGCGGCGCTCGAGGCCGCGCTCGCGATCCAGCGGGCGATACGAGACGGCGCCTGGCCCGCGGGAAGCAGCGTCCGCCTCCGTATCGGTCTCCACCGCGGCCGACCGACGCTCACCCCGACCGGATACGTCGGCCTGGCCGTCCACGCGGCGGCACGGATCTGCTTCTCGGCGCACGGAGGGCAGATCGTCGTGTCCTCGGCCGTGCATTCGGCAGTATCGGACGGGCTCCCCGATGGTGTGAGCCTCCGCGGCCTCGGAGGCTGGCGATTCCAGGGACTGCACGAGCCGATCGAGCTCTTTCAGCTCGAGTGCAGCGACCTTCCGTCGGAGTTCCCGCCGCTGCGCTCCGCCGTCGAGGCCGGCTGACGAATCAGTCAGTCGTCGTGCTCGACGAGCGCGAACCGGCCGAGCCGGTACACCTCGGCGGGCTGGTGCTTGCGACTGCGCCGCCGCGCGAGGCCGCGTATGGCGAGCAGGCCGAGGAGGCCGGCCCCTCCGGCCGCGAGCCGCGGAACCTGGCGCATCAGCGTCTCACGCAGGTCGTTGCGCACCGACGCGACGGCCGTGACGAGCTCCGTGCGCTCCTGCTCGAGGTCGCGGCTCACCTGATCCGCGGTCCGCGGCTCGGTCACGACCGCATCGCCTCCGCCGTTCGCTTCGCCTCTTCGATCGCACGCTCCGGCACCGGCGGCGACGTCCGCTTCAGGAACCGGACGCCGAGGAGTACGCCCACGAGCGCGACGAGGAGCAGAGCAGCACCGATGATCAGCAGCGCCAGCCAGACGGAGACCGCGGTCGCGATTGCCGCCGTCGCCGCGGCGACGAGGAAGAGGAGCGCGAGCAGCCCGGCAAACGCGCCGGCAGCCGCGAGCCCGACCCCGAGCGCGGCTTTCTTCGCCTTCTGCCTGACCTCCATCGTCGCGAGCTCGAGCTCGAGCTTCACGAGGTTGCGGACGTGCTCGACGACGTTCTTCGCCGCCGCTGTCGCGCTTCCGTTCGCTTCCGTATGTCCGTTCCGGTTGAACATCGTCAGAGAGCATCGCCCTATCGCGAGAGTCTCAAACCCTACCCCCGGAATACCATCGAGCGGAACGGGTATCGAAAACGCATGAAAGGGATGAACATCTTCATGCTGGCCGTGATCGCAGCCCTGTTGCCGCTCCTGCTCGTCGCGTGCGGCGGTGGGGGCGGCGGCTACTGACGCGAGGCGCCGTTCAGCCCGGGACGACCTGGATCGTGCCGCTGTCGAGCTTCTGGAGAAGCACCGAGAGGCGATTGTGCAGCCCCATCTCCCGCACCTTGCGAACGCCGATGTCCGCGAGCTCGCCGGTGATACCCCCGCCTGAGGCGACCGCTCGTAGGTGTCGCGCATCCACTTGTGCGTCCATGCGATCTCGGAGTCGCCGCCGGGATTCGGCGCCTCGATCAGCTCGGCGATCTCGGACTCGGCATCGCGTCGGGGCAGGTGGATCACGCCGTCCATCGCCGGGTAGTCGATCTCCTTCGGCGCGACCTGGCCCGCGACGGTGAATCCCAACATCCGGTTGGCGGCGTCGTACTCGGCCACGAGGCTCTTCCGCGCGTCCGGCCCCATTCCGCGCGGCAGCTTCGCCACCGAGGCGAGAAGGAGGCGACGAGGTCGTTCGCCGCGGCGCTCCGGCGGAGCATCACGAAGATCCGCTTCCGGCTCTCGTCGTCGCCCGCGTCGAGGAGCAGCTTCAGCTCGGCCGCGTCGGCCATCGCGCGGTTCCGCGCGACCACCTTGGCGGCATCCGCGGCGCCGAGATCCTGTGTGACCATCCCGCCCGGCGTGCGCAGCCCGACACCCATGTGCGTCTTCCCGCCTACCTTCGCCTGCTCGGTCGCGCTCTCGACGGCGGTGCCGGCCAGAAGCGCCGTGACGCGGGCCTTCTGCGTGTCGTTCAGGTCGGAGGAGAGGTTGAGGGTCTCGGTCGGAAGCATCATCGGCCCGTCCGGCGTGTCCGAGCGACTCAAGGCTTCATTGTGTGAGAGCTTCTAAGGCTACTGCCCGGCCTTCTGCGAGGCCAGGAGCTTTTCGATCCGAGCCTGGTTCGCCCTGATCTGGCGGAGGAGCCGTTCGTTCTCGGCGGGGCCGTCATGGCTGCGGTGGGCCGAAGCCGTGGCTGTTTCGGCCGGCTGCCCGGGCTGCTCAGGCGCCACCCAGCCGGCGTGAAGAATCGTCTGTCAGGCAGCCCGACTGGAGCGGGCGAGCAGCGTGTCCAGCACCTGGTCGTAGGCGGCCGCGACCAGGCGCGCCGCCTCCTCGCCCGCGTCGAGCCGCGCGACGGCAAGAGCCCCGGCGGTGTCGCTCCGGTGCTCCTCGAGATGCTCCTCCCAGGCGCAGATCGCGCACCGCTCGACCTCCCACAGCGCCTCGTCGATCAGCTCCGCCAGCATCGCCTCGGCGGAGGCTGAGAGATGCTCGACGGATCGCGGATCGCGACTCCCGCCTGTGACGGCGCGCCAGGCGATCTCGCGTGCGAGGCCCTGCCAGCTACCGCCCCGGCAGAGCTTCGTCAACGACCCGGCAAGCGTCTCCTCGGCGAGCGCTTCGCTCGTCCCCGCGGGCATCGATGGAGTCGAGAAGCTCAACGGTGTGATGATTACGGGCGGCCCGGACGGCCCCGCTCCGGATCCGGCTCGGCGACGGCACCTGCGAGGCGTAGGGGAAGCATGTTCGGGCCGACTACGTGACGATTGAGACAACGTTCCCGCTGGATTCGACGGTTCGGCGCCGGGTGTTTGTGACAATCGACTAGGGTTCGCCCCGGTGCGTCGGGGCGGCCTGATACAGCTCGTGTTGATCGGCCTCGTTGCGGGCGCGATCGCGACGTCGATCGCGATCTTCGTCCCCTGGCTCCCGACTCCAGCGTCGCGTGAAGCCGGGCGGATCAACTTCGTCTACTGGTTCACGATCATCATCTGCCTGTTCATCTTCTCGGTGGTCTCGGCGATCCTGATCTACGCGATGATCAACTTCCGGGCCAAGGAGGGCGACTTCTCCGACGGCCCGCCGGTACACGGCCACACGCTGATCGAGATCATCTGGACGATCATCCCCGCCGTGCTCGTGACCGCGGTCGCGATCGTGAGCGCGATCGTGCTCGCGAAAGACAGCCACGCGGGCAAGAACCCGCTCAAGATCAACGTCATCGCCGAGCAGTTCGCCTGGAACTTCGAGTACCCGGGGCACCATTTCTCCCCCTACCTCTACCTCCCGGTGGATCGGGGAGTGGAGCTCAGGATCACCTCGAACGACGTCATCCACTCGTTCTGGGTGCCGCAGTTCGCGCAGAAGCAGGACGCCGTTCCGGGGCAGTTCAACAACCTGGTGATCACGCCCGACCGCCTCGGCACCTATCCCGTGATCTGCACGGAGCTCTGCGGCCTGGGTCACTCCGTGATGCGGAGCAAGGCCGTCGTGCTGACCGCCGCGAAGTACCAGCAGTGGTACGCCGGCCTGACGAAGCCTGCGACCTCGGCCGCCGGCGGGGCGCCGGGCAGTACGGCGTCGATCGACGCGACGTTCAAGATGAACGGCTGCGGCGCCTGCCACGCGTTCAAGGCGATCCCCGGGGCGACCGGGAAGATCGGGCCGTCGCTCGACCAGCTCAAGGAAGACGCGAGCAAGGCGGGCCAGCCGCTCGACGCGTTCATCGAGAAGTCGATCACGGACCCGGACGCATACATCGCGCCGGGCTATCAGCCCCATGTGATGCCGTCGAACTTCGGCCAGGCGATCCCCAAGGACCAACTCGACGCCCTCGTGCAGTATCTGGCGCAGCACACAAACTGATCGGACGCGAACGATGACCGACGTAGAGCACGCTGACACCCATACCGCACACGCCGCGCCGCCCGCGCCGACCGGCCTGCGACGCCTCACCGCTCCAGGGTGGGTACGCGCGGCCTGGACGACCCCGCTCGTCGGGTTCGCCGGCCTCGGCCTCGTCTGCCTGATCCGCTGGGCCGCACACTGGAACCCGATCTGGAAGAGCCAGCCGCTGGTCACGATCGCCACGGTCACGTTCCCGATCGGCCTGCTGATCGGCATCGGCGCGTTCGACTACTGGGCCTATTACGTCTCGGGGCGGCCGACGCGGCCGGAAAGTCACGCGGGGCACGGCGCACGCAGGTGGCAGGACTACTTCCGGCCGAACACGGACCACA
The DNA here is from genome assembly GCA_035552175.1 of Gaiellaceae bacterium. Classification (GTDB taxonomy): domain Bacteria; phylum Actinomycetota; class Thermoleophilia; order Gaiellales; family Gaiellaceae; genus PALSA-600. The sequence goes on from DASZLW010000089.1 coordinate 20,474, forward strand.
AGGTGATCGGCGTCCAGTACCTCGTCACCACGATGACCTTCTTCGTGATCGGCGGCTTCCTGGCGATGCTCTTCCGCGCCGAGCTCGCCCGGCCGGGCGACCAGTACTTCAATCCGCAGACCTTCAACGTGCTGATCTCCGAGCACGCGGCGCTGATGATCTTCGCGGTCGTCGTGCCGGTCTTCGCGGGCCTCGGCAACTTCGTGATCCCCCTGATGATCGGTGCGGCCGACATGGCCTTCCCGCGCCTGAACGCGCTCTCCTCCTGGCTCCTGCCGATCGGCGGCTTCGTGATGCTCGCCGGGATGGTCACGCCGGGCGGCGGGCCGTCGGCAGGCTGGACGTGCTACGCGCCTCTCTGCTCGCATCAGCCGCTCGGGCAGATCTTCTTCAACATGGGCGTGCAGTGGGCGGGAGCGAGCTCCATCCTCACGGCTCTCAACTTCCTGGTGACGATCATCACGATGCGCGCGCCCGGCATGACGTTCTGGCGGATGCCGCTCCTCGTCTGGGCGAACTTCTCCACCTCCACGCTCGTCGTGCTCGCGACCCCGTTCATCGCCGGCTCGCAGTTCTTCGTCCTCTTCGATCGCGTGATGCACACGAGCTACTTCGAGACCGTGAACGGCGGCTACGTCCTCGGGTACCAGCACATCTTCTGGTTCTACTCCCACCCGGCCGTCTACATCATGATGCTGCCCGGCTTCGGGATCATCTCCGAGGTCGTCTCGGTCATGGCCCGAAAACCGATCTTCGGCTACCGCCTGATGGCGCTCAGCCTGCTCGCGATCCTCATCCTCGGCTTCTCGGTCTGGGCGCACCACATGTTCGTCGCGGGCATGGCGACGTGGCTGCGCGTGCCGATGATGGTCACGACGCTCCTGATCGCCGTTCCGACCGGGATCAAGATCTTCTCGTGGGTCGCGACGATCTGGAACGGGCGAATACATTTCACGACGCCCATGTTGTGGGCCGTCGGCTTCATCGCGATGTTCACGATCGGGGGCCTTTCCGGGATCATGCTCGGCTCAGTGCCGATCGACATCCAGGCGAGCGACACGTACTTCATCGTCGCGCACATCCACTACGTGCTCTTCGGCGGCTCGATCTTCACGGTGTTCGCGGGGATCTACTACTGGTATCCGAAGATGACCGGCCGGATGTACAACGAGAAGCTCGGGAAGCTCCACTTCTGGATGACGTTCATCGGGTTCAATTTGACGTTCTTCCCGATGCATTACATCGGGCTCCAGGGGATGCCGCGCCGTGTCGCGGACTACGCCGACCGCTTCGCCGACTTCAACCTCTTCATCTCGATCGCGTCCTTCGGGCTCGGAGCCTCGACCGTCGTGTTCCTCTACAACATGATCTGGTCGTGGGGCCACGGGCCGATCGCCGAGGCGAACCCGTGGCGGGCCCTCACGCTCGAGTGGCAGATCAGCTCGCCGCCGCCGATCTTCAACTTCGACGAGATCCCGCAGATCGTCGGGGGGCCGTACGAGTACGGCGTGGAAGGCGCGCGCCACGCGATCTTCGGCGCCGCGAAACCCGAGCCGGTAGGAACCGGCGGTCACCACTGAGCGGTTGTCACACGTGCTCGTGATCGCGAACGAGACCGCGGCCTCACCTGCGCTCCTCGATGCGCTGCGTGAGCGTGCGGGTCACGGCACCCAGGTGACGGTGATCGCCCCGGTGAGCGAGCCGCGCCACGGCTACGTCGTCTACCAGGACACGCGCCGTGCCTCGGCCGGGCGCCGTCTCGAGAAGACTCTCGGGCTGCTGCGGTCGTCGTCGATCCCCGCACAGGGATTCGTCGTCGAGACGAGCCCCGTGCAGGCAGCGAAGGACGCCTTGGAGCAGCTCGAGCCGCGCCCGACGGAGATCATCGTGTCGACGCACTCCGCAGCCCGCTCGAGCTGGATGCGCCGCGATGTCGTGCGCGAGATCTCGCGTGCGGCGGGCGGAATCCCCGTGACCCACGTCGCCGCCTCCGACGACCCCGCGACCATCGAGCAGAACGTCCTCGTCCTCGCCAACGAGACGGTGATCTCGAAGGAGCTCCTCGACCGCGTCCGCGGCCGTGCCGCAACCGGGCCCGCGAGCTTCCTGATCGTCGCCCCGCAGAGCGGTGACGTCGAGAGCCCCGAGGCGGCCCGCCGCCTTCGGCGCGCGCTCTCGGAGCTCCGCTCGGATGGCATCGACGCGCACGGGCAGGTCGTCCACCCGGATCCGTTCACCGCGGCCCTCGAGGCGACACATGACGAGCGGATCGACGAGATCATCGTCTCGACGTTCCCGAGCGCCCGCTCGGGCTGGATGCGCCGCGACCTCGTCGAGCGCCTCCGGAGCGAAACCGGTCTGCCGATCGAAC
>DASZLW010000090.1:0-3245 GCA_035552175.1 Gaiellaceae bacterium
AAGGAGGTCGCGCGGCTCGTCCTCCCCCTGTCGACCTACACGAAGTACTACTGGAGCTGCAACCCGAGAAGCCTGATGCACTTCTGCTCGCTGCGGAATAGCTCGGACGCCCAGTTCGAGATCCGGCAGTACGCGGCTGCCGCAGAGGACTTCCTCGCCCGGATGATGCCGGCGACCCACGCGGCCTTTCTCGAGAACGAGCGCGTCGCGCCCTGAACGGCGCACGCGCCGAGGCTCCGGGTGCAGCTCTGGTCCGCGTCGGCAGCTCCGGCTGGTCCTATCCGTCGTGGCGCCCGGGCTTCTATCCGGAAGGCACGGCGCCGGCCGACTTCCTCGCTTTCTACGCGAGCCGTTTCGACACCGTCGAGCTGACCTCGACCGGCTACAGGCTGCCGGCCGCCGAGCAGTTCGAGCGCTGGGCGGAGGCCGTGCCCGAGAGCTTCCGGTTCGCGCCGAAGCTCGCCCTCGTCAACCCGGCGCGCTCGGCGCTCTTCTTCGAGCGGGTCGCCCGGCTCGGGAGCCGGCTCGGGCCGGTCCGCGTCGTCGTCGAGCAACCCCGCGACGACGGGCTCCTCGAGCGGCTCCGTGACGAGGCGGGCGAGATCGAGCTCGCCTTCGACCTCCGGCACGAATCGTGGGACGGCGCGACAGGCGTCGTCCGGGTCGACGATCTCGCCGCCGGGCCATACCGCTACCTACGGCTCCGCGAGCCGCCCTATTCCGATGCCGAGCTCGAGACGGTCGCGGCGCGGCTCAACGGGCCCGCGTACGTCTACTTCCGTCACGAGGACGCGCCGACGGCGCCGGAGCACGCAGCGCGGCTGCTCGCGCTCCTGAGCGGTGCGCGACCGCCTGGCTGACCGACCCCGGCGCCGGTTTCGGCGGCGGCTTCGAGTCGACGAGGACCGCCGCCGCAAGCAGCACCGCCACGCCGATCATGCTCTCCCCCGCGAGGCTCCGCCCGATCCGCCCGAGCGAGCGCGAGTCCGCCGTCGCGACCCGCGGGCGGATCAGGAAGTGATGGACGCCGCCCCACGCCACCGCCGCGGCGACGAGGCAGATCTTCACGAGCAGAACGATGCCGTACCGCTGTGTCCATAGATCGCGAAGGTGCGGGACGCGCACGATCGCGAGATACGTTCCGGCGGCGAGGACGAGGGCGATCAGCACCGTCGCGAGTCGCGAGAAGCGGATGAACGCCGCGCGCCGCAGGTCGGGCGCCGCACTCCAGCAGACGGCGAGCGAGAGCAGTCCTCCGAGCCAGAGCGAGGCGGCCGAGATGTGCACCCAGTCGGCGATCTCGGTCGCGACCCAGGAGCCGGGGTCGAGCGCATCGTGCCCGGAGAGCGACAGGCCCGAGAGCAGCCCGAGCGAGAGGAGGAGCGCCGGCACGAGGATGACCGCGCGTTCGAGGAGCCAGGCCAGGTAGACCAACGCCGAGACGAACGCGAAGCCGAGCGTCATCAGGACGAACGCCTTCCCGAAGCGCGTGCCCTGGGCGATCGGCGTCAGGTCGCCGTAGATGTACTTCCCGAGCGGCAGCTGCAGGACGTCCTCGCAGCGGAGGCAGAAGGCGAGGATCCCGACCTGGATCACCGCTACCGCTCCGATTCCCGCGAGCGCGTAGATCCGCCGCTCGACGGCCGCCGGCACCTCCCGGCCACCGAGGACGAACAGCCGGAACCCGAGCGACCCGATCAACACCGCGAACGACAGGAAGTACAGCCAGCGGACGACGTGCTCGGTGTCGTTCGGCCCGTCCGCGCCGTAGGCATCGGTGGGCGCAGGCGCGCGCATGCGGACTCCGAACGTCCAGACGCCGGAGACGACGTGGCCGTCGGCGGAGAGAGCATGCCAGCGAACCGTGTACCCACCCTTCGGGAGCTTCCGGACGGGCGCGACGATCGTCAGGCCGTGCGCCGTCGCAGCACGTGCGAACGTATGCCCGGCGGCGTCGTACACCTGAACGTACGGAAACTTGACGAACTGGTCGAAGTGGAGGCGGATGTCCCGCGGCGACGCTGCGAGCTCCTGCTGGAACCCGGGCGTCTCGGCCCTCAACGTCGCGTGCGCCCACGCCGCCGCCGGAACGAGGAGCGCGCAGACCACGCCGATAGCCACGAGCCGTCTCATCGGTGGGGCGGCCCCGCAAGCGGCGAGAGGTGCCCGAACACCGCGGCGATGTCGCGATCGCAGAAGAGCATCACGGCGAGCGCCAGCACGAACAGGCCGAACCCCGAGCGGCATACGATCGACCGGGGACGGAAGACGAGCCCGAGCGGAAAGATCGCCGTCGCGATGAGGCTCCAGCCGATCAGGTGGTGCAGGAACGCGGCCCGGGCGAAGAACCACGGGTTCTGCTCGTGCGCGAGGAACGCGAGGCCGGACACCGCGAGCGCCACCGGGGCCGCGAGCCTCCACCAGCGGCTCTGGAGCTTCCCCTTCGCGAGCCCGAGCTCGGCCCCGCCCATCACCATCAGCGACTGCGCCCAGGTTCCGTGCGCCACCATGTGGATCGCCGAGTTCGTGTAGAAGGCCATCACGGGCCACATGAGAACGCCGAGCCCGAACACGATCGACGGCCAGAGGTAGACGCGCCAGGGCCGCATCTGCCACACCTCCTCACCGACGATCGCCTCGGCGACGATCACCAACCCGAGCGTCAGGACGCCCGTCGCGAACATCCAGTGGATGAACTCAGCGCGAGGTTCCACCCTGCTTCTCCTCGAGGTCGGCGATGAGCGGCCGAGCGATCGCGAGCGCGAAGAAGAGCCCTGCCGCCGCAACGAGGAGCGGCGGCTCGACGGCGAGCCACCAGAAGCCCTGGTGGTACGGATGCAGCAGGGTCAATCGGTAGGGCTGGAGCACTGCCCAGACGAGACCGCCGAGCATGGTCGTCGGTCCGAGCAGCGAGATCGCGCGAACACGTGGGCTGTGAACGGCCACGCTCGCCTGAACATGCGTATCGAGATGTGTCTCCACCTTCTCCTCTTCGAGACGTCGACGTCAGGACGCCCGCTGGGCCTCGAGGCGCAGCGAGTCAGGTGGAGAGCGGAGGCGGGCGCGACTCGAAGACGGCGCCGAACAGTCGCCGGGGGCCGCAGCTGTCGGACGACAGGCGCTGGGACGGGAGGACTGCGACAGGGCGGAGAGCGCGGAACACGCGGGCGACGACGGCGGCCGCATACGCCTCGACCTCCTCGAGCCAGTCGCGGGCGATGCCCCACCCGAGTGCGAAGAGCACG
>DASZLW010000091.1:0-6356 GCA_035552175.1 Gaiellaceae bacterium
GGCCGTGGCGATCGACTTCCTCGGGCTCGGCCCGATCGGGCTCGGCAGCGTGCCCGCCGCCGACCCGGCCAAGGGCGACGCCGCCGAGGCGGCCGGCGCGCTCATCCTCGACGTCATCGATCGTGGCGTACGCCCGTCGGCGCTCGTCACACGGGCATCGCTCCGCAACGCGATCGTCGGGGTGACGGGAACCGGCGGGTCGACGAACGCCGTGCTCCACCTGCTCGCGATCGCCGACGAGGCGGGCGTCGAGCTCGAGCTGGAGGCCTTCGACCGGATCTCCGCCTCGACCCCGGTCGTCACGAACCTGACGCCGGGCGGATCGTACGTCGCGGCGGACCTTCATCACGCGGGCGGGTCGGCGGCCGTGATCAAGCGGCTCATCCCCCACCTCGACGCCCACGCGCTCACGGTCGACGGAAGAACGCTCGGCGAGCACGCCGCCGGCGCCGACGAGCCCGACGGGCAGGTGATCGCGCACGCCGCTACGCCGTTCAAGCCGGGTGGTGCGCTACGCGTGCTCCGCGGGAACCTCGCTCCCGACGGCGCCGTCGTCAAGCTGGCGGGGCCCGAGCGCAAGGTGCACGAGGGGCCCGCCCGCACGTTCGATTCCGAGGAGGCTTGCAAGTCGGCGATCTACGACGGCCGTGTCCTTGCGGGCGAGGTCGTCGTCCTCCGCAACGAGGGCCCGGCGGGCGCACCCGGCATGCCCGAGATGCTCTCGATCACCTCCGCGATCGTCGGTCGCGGACTGGGTGGATCCGTCGCCCTCGTCACCGACGGGCGCTTCAGCGGTGCGACGCGCGGGCTGATGGTCGGACATGTCGCTCCCGAGGCGGTTCGCGGCGGACCGATCGCCCTCGTCCGGGACGGCGACCGGATCACGATCGATGTGGAATCGCGGCTCCTCATGCTCAACGTCGCAGACGCCGAGCTCGACGAGCGGCGCCGCGCCTGGGTCCCACCGGAGCCGCGCGTCACGCGTGGAGTTCTCGCGAAGTACGCGCGAACAGTTTCGTCGGCGTCGCGGGGAGCCGTCGTCGGATGAGCGACAGGCTCGACGGGAAGGTCGCACTCGTCACCGGCGCCGGCCGCGGGATCGGACGCGCGCTCGCGCGCGGTCTGGCCGCCGAGGGCGCCGTGGTACATCTCCTCGATCTCGACGATCCGGAAGAGGTACTCGCCGACCTTCCCGAGCGCGGACGCGGGCTCGCGCTCCGCTGTGACGTCTCGGACGCATCCGACATCCGGGCCGCGTTCTCGAAGCTTGACCGGCTCGACGTCCTCGTCAACTGCGCGGGAGTCACGGGCTGGATCGACGCCCTTGATCCGCGCGAAGAGACGTGGGACCGGGTGATCGCCACCAATCTCAAAGGCACGTTCTTCTGCTCGAGCGAGGCTGCCCGCCTGATGCGCGGGCGCGGTGGTTCGATCGTCAACGTCTCGTCGGTGCTCGCGACGCGCGGGATGCCGAACTCCTCGGCCTATGCGGCGAGCAAGGGCGGGATCAACGCTCTCACGGTTCAGCTCGCGATCGAGCTCGCGCCCGAGCGGATCCGCGTGAACGCGTTCGCGCCGGGCGCCACGAACGTCCAGCGCAACCTCGCCGACGACCCTTCCTACCTCGAGGTCTGGCCTCCGGTGATCCCGCTCGGCCGTGTGGGCGAGCCGGAGGACATGATCGGCCCGGCCGTCTTTCTCACGTCGGACGACTCGGCCCACGTCACCGGACAGCTGTTCTACGTCGACGGCGGCTGGACCTCGACGGGGACGTTCCCGCCGGGATATGTCGACGTCACCGGGAGAGCGGGCAAGGCCGACGGAAGCACCTGAGCTCGAGCGATCGGCGGAGCTCTGTCGGCGGTCGCCGGTGCGGGCCGAGGTCGATGCTCATCGGCCTCGTTCTCCGTCATCGTCAGGGTGCCGCGGTCGGGGGCGCGACGAGCCCCTCGGCCAGCAGCTCCCGGAAACGCTCGATCGTCGAGCCGACTCCATCCGCGAGCGGCGTCTCTGTGAAGTTCGCATCGATCTCCGCGAACGAGTCGCTCGCGACCTCCTCGGGAAAGGGAAGCCGGGTACCCGTGGCCTCGATCGTCCCCGCACTCGCGGGAGCAGCAGCCTCGATCGCCGCGATCACCTCGGCGATCTCGACCCGGCCACTCGGCAGGTTGTGAACGGAAGCGCGCGGCGTGTCCGAGACGCTTGCCGAGACGAATGCGCGCGCGACATCGGAGGCGAGCTGGAGTTGGCTTGCGCCGCCATAGGGGATCGTGAAGGGAACGCCTGCGGCGGCGGCGAGCATCGCCGTGGTGGGCGCCGAGGTCAGCCCCTGATCGCGACCGACTCCGTAGACCGTGTGGGGGCGGAGGCCGACGCTCGCCACGCCGCTCTCCTCCGCGTACAGCCAGGCCGTGGATTCGTTCGCGCGCTTGTAGACCCCGTAGATCGTCCCCGGATGCCCGCTCATCGCGGGCGGCGTGTCCTCCTCGTACGCGTCGAACGCGGCGACTGACGAGGCGTACACGAGCGGCGCCATGTGATCTGCGCTCCGCCGCACCGCCTCGAAGACGTTCACGGTTCCGAGCACGTTCACCCGGGCTCCGAGTGGTGGATCGGCGCGACAGAACGGCACCTGCAGAGCCGCGAGATGGATCACGTTCGTGATCCCGCGCTCCGACACCACACGCTCCACGGTGTCGAGATCCGAGATGTCGCCCGTCTGGTGGGGGATCGCCGCGAGGGCCTCCGCGTCGAGGAGCATCGCGAGACGCCGAGGATCCGTCGAGAGGTCGAAGGTCGTGACGTCCGCGCCGGCGGCGGCGAGCTCGCGGGTGACCCACGCGCCCACGCAGCCGTAGGCGCCCGTGACGAGGAAGCGGCGGTCCGGCAAGTCCGTCATGAGGCGAGCGGGACGATCGCGCGATCATAAGGCCTCACCGCCAAACCACCTGCCCGGAGCGCTCATGACACGTCAGCACGGGATGTCTCGAGGGAAGCGAGCGTCCCCGACCGGCCGGGCCGCCGGCATCGCTGCCAGCCGGGCGTCGCTGCCAGCCGGCGTCGCTGCCACCTGGGGCCGGGTCGGTACCCTCCTCTTCGTCAACGGACAGGGGGGCCGGTTCGTGCGAGCTGCCTCGCCGGATCACGACCCTTCGGACGGCCGGTGGTCGTCCGCCCAACAAGGGGGGTTTCATGAAGAAGCGATTTACGCTGCCAACTGTGCTGATCGCGGTCTCGGGGCTCGCCGCCCTGATGCTCTCGGTCGGAGGCGCCGGGGCAGCCCCGGCGATCAGCGCGGGAACCTTCGCATTCGAGGCGCCCGGTGCCGCTCAGGTCGCGCACGCCGGATCGTTCTCGTGCCAGGCGCCCGCGGCTCTGGTTCACTGCTACACGCCGAGCGACATCCGCGCCGCCTACGGCGTCGACAAGGTCACGCAACAGGGGGCGGGCCAGACGATCGTCCTCGTCGACTCCTACGGGAGCCCGACTGCGGCGCAGGACCTGCAGACGTTCCACGACGACTTCTTCCCGTCGCTACCGAATCCCACCCTGACTCAGGTCTTCCCCGACGGGAACCCGCAGTTCAACAACTCGAACGGAAAAGGCCAGTCCGGCTCGAACGGCGCCGCCGGCTGGTCCGGCGAGGCGACCCTCGACATCGAGTGGTCGTATGCGATCGCCCCGCTCGCGCACATCATCCTGATCGGCGTTCCGCCGGCCGAGACGGAGGGGGTTCAGGGTCTCCCGAACCTCTTCAAGGCGATCGGTGACCAGATCAACTCGGATCCGGCCGGAACCGTCTTCTCCATGAGCTTCGGGATCACGGAGCAGACCTTCGGCGGAGCAGCGGCTGCCCAGACGGCGAAGTTCGACGCCGTGTTCCAGAACGGCATCGCGAAGGGCGACTCGTTCTTCGCCTCCTCGGGCGACGACGGGACGCTCGGGACGTTGAAGCAGCACAAGGACACCGCAACGGCCTCGACGCCGACCGTCGGCTGGCCCGCCTCGAGCCCGTACGTGACGGCCGTCGGCGGCACGCAACTTCAGGATGGCTGGACCTGGAACCCGACGAGCGACACTCCCTTCGACAGCAGCGGCAACGAGAACCCCGCCTACTTCGCATCGACCCCGGGCGGGCTTCTCAACACCGTCTGGAACGAGTCGTGGCTACCTGCAGCATCGGGCGGCGGGCCGAGCGCCCTGTACCCGCGTCCGGCCTGGCAGAACGGCGTCCTCTCGACACAGGGCAACCATCGCCTCGTGCCGGATGTCGCCTGGAACGCCGCTGTCAACGGCGGCGTCCTCGTCTACATCACCGCCTATCCGGACTACAACAACGGTGCGGGCTTCCACATCTACGGCGGTACGAGCGCTGCATCGCCGCAGGTCGCCGCGCTGACGGCTCTTGCCAACGAAGCACGCAAGGACGCCGGCAAGCAGCCCGTCGGGAACGTCGACCCGCTCATCTACGCGAATCCGGGCTGGTTCAACGACGTCCTTCCCGTTACCCAGGGAACGGCGGAGAGCGGCAAGCTCGTGGACAATCGCGACTGGGACTACAACGGCGACGGGCTCGCCGTCACCCGGGATCCGGTGCCGGGTTGGCCGGTTGCGTCCGGCTACGACATGACGACCGGGCTCGGGACTCCGAACGCCCCGGCCTACGTCGCCGGCCTTCTCGCGGCCCCGTAGTCGACGGTTCGCCGGCGGTCGGACGGGCGCTTGCCCGCCCGACCGCCGGCGCTTCCGCGTGGACTACCGCTTCAGCGTCAGGGTGACGATCTTCGTGGACGACTTGCCGCCCGTCGGGGCGAACGCGACGTCGAGCTTCAGCTTGATCGCGCCGGTCGACGAGAGGCTCTTCTCGCCCTGCGCCGTCGGCTTGAGCGTGAGCGTGACCTTGCCAGGGCTCTTCAGGATCGACTTCCGCGCCTGCACGAGGGACTTTGCCGTCGTCTGCTTCGATCCCGCGGTACCGCTCGTCGGCTCCAACTCGTTCGCACTCACCGTGCCGGCCGCCCCGATCGACACGACCAGGCGCCACCCGCCGGCGGAGGCGACATACGACGCATGGCTCGAGACCGTGAACGCGCCGCTCGCGACGGTCTTCCCGGGCGCCAGCGTGCACGTGATCGCATCGTCGAAGGCTCCCTGGGCCGAGCTTGCCGGAACCACGACGAACGAGCCCTTGACGCCGGCCGAGGTCGCGAGGCTCGCGACGGCCGAGCCGGGCAGGAGCGGGCTCTCGGTGATCCACGCCTGCGTCGTGTTCGACGGCAGGTTCTGGCTGACGAGAGATCCCGTCAGGCCCGCCACGTTCACGTTCGTCACGTGGGCACTCGCGCCGAACGCGAAGCCGAACTGCTGGGGCGCCCCGGACGGAATCGTGACGTTCAGGGTGTAGGCAGTCCCGCTACCGGTCGCCGTGCACGTGTCTCCGGTTTGCGCCGCTCCGGTCGCGGCACCCGCTCCGGAAGCGATCAAGCCCAGAAAGGCGACGACCACGATCCCGAATGCCGACGAACGTCTCCAGCTTCGCCGGATAGATGCAAGGTCCCTCTTCATCGTTTCGTCCTCCGCGTCGAAAGCGATAGCGGCCAAGACGTGCGGGCCGCGGAATGCGTCCGGCCTACCCGTTTTCGGAAACCGCAGAACTGGCACGCCCGGGGCAGCGCGCCGGCACAGGCGATCCTCGATCCGCATCTCGCCGGGGTAACGTGGCCGCATGCGCTGCACGCTGATCGCAACCGCGCTGCTCCTCGTTCTTGCGGTTCCCGGTTCGGCACGCGCCGTCGCACAGCTCCCGAATCCCTGCACGCTCCTCATGGACTCCCAGGTCTCGGCGGCAGTGGGGGGAGCCGCGACGCACGCCGAATCGGGAACGCGCTTGTACCACGTCTGCACCTGGAGCGGCCCCCCTCAGGGATACGCGCAGACGAGTCAGCAGATGTCGATCCAGGTCGGGCGCGTGACGAAGGCGCAGTTCCTCGACGAGATGCGCCACAGCACGCCGACACCCGCGCCCGTGCCCGCTGGAGGCCGCGGGATCCTCGCATTCGTCGACAACGGGGGCCTGTACGTGTGGCAGGGCGGAGACGAGCTCGAGCTCGACGGTCCCTATCTCACGGTCTATCCGCTGAAGGGTCTCGCCCTTGCGAAGCTCGCCCTGAAGCGGCTCCGCTAGGGCCGCTGCTCGAGGATCGCACCGCTCCCGCAGCACAACCATGGGAAACGACGGGGTCGTGGCGCGGTGCCGTCGTAACCCGCGTCACGACCCCCGGATCGTTCTCGGCCGGAAGGTCGCCGCTTGAAGGTCACGGTTCAAGCTCTCCTCCGCCGAGCTCAGCTGAACTCAG